>NZ_JBJIAK010000023.1:0-87112 GCF_045310915.1 Mycobacterium sp. SMC-17
TGAAATCACCCTCCTATCAATGACGGGGGTCAAAATTCACCCGTCGACAGGGGGTCAGTTTTCAGGCGTCGTCAACAGGTTCGCTTGCGCTGCACCTTCTGACCTTGCTCGACAAGCCCGCACCGTCTGGCAGTACCGGCACGGCTCGCCTTCTCGGGGCCGCTTGCCACCGCTCACCGTCGTTCCCGGCGATCGGCTGCCCCGATGCTTCCTCAGGCCGCTGCGACGACCCGAAGGAGACGGTCTCTCACCGCCTCTCGATATACCCAGCGCCTCGTGGCGCACAGCTCCCCCGCGAAGAAAGTTGTCGCCGCTTTCAGAATCGCGACATCCTCACGTAGCCTTCGGTTTTCAGCCCTCAGCCGCTTGATTTCCTCGTTCTCCTCCGTGGTGACACCGGGTCGTTGACCATCATCGATCTGGGCCTGCACCACCCAGCGCCGCACCGATTCCTTACCCACCCCAAGCTGACGGGCCACCGCTTCCGAAGCGGCGGTCAACGACGAGTACTCCTGCTGATGCTCGGTCACCAGCCGCACCGCCCGCTCACGCAAGGCAGGATCGATTTTCTTCGGCATGCTGCTCATCCTTCCGGACTCAAACAGCAGCGGCATCAAACCTGGGGCGGTTCAGTCCCACCCCGTCAGGGGTCAACCCCAGGTGTGCACGAAAGTCGGGGCGATTCAGTTCATGTTCCAGGGTTCGCCGTAGGTGGTGACGCTATCACCGGTCTTGGCGATCAGCCGGGCGAAGGGACGCAGAAGAACACCGCCGGCGGCGCCAGTGACCGTGCCATGGGCATTCGAGACGGCAACAGCACCGGCCGGGCCGGACACGTCCACCGAGAACGTCGCGACTTCCTGGATACCCGGACCATTGCCCAGGTCAGCAGAAATCGACACACCCGGGAATAGGTTCGGCGTGATGATGCCACCGGAACCGCTGCCGATGGTGCCCGGGAAGAACGTCGCCGGCGTCACATCATCGAGCAGGATGTTCGGTGTGGTGTAACTGAAATTGATCCCCACACCCAGCGACCATGGGAAACCAATCTGATAACCCAACTCCAACGTGCCCGCGAACCCGTCACAACCCGTACCAGCGCAGTTGTACTTGGCCCGGCCCGAATGGAACCACTCACGCGTCAACCGGTTGCGATCCAGAGGGAACACCCCGTTGAGGAACGTGTCCCACTGCTGCACCGTCAACGTCCGATCCTGACCATCGACCAGGCTCAGCTCATTGTCCAGACCCGCATGGGACGTCCCTGCCCCCGCGCCCAGGAACGGCGACGACACCGCCGCTGCCATCGCCAACAGCACCCGACCAACCACCCTCATGCTCTCCCCAACCTAGCCGGTGGCGCTAATACGCCATCCGTGCAACGGTCGCAAGATGTCCATATGTGTCCGATGGGCGAATTCGCATGTTGCTCTTGCCAATTCCACATCATTGAACACGAAATTCATGGACGGTTCGCGAGCTGGTGGCGGTGGAGCGGGTCAGGAACGTGCGGCCGGGGGTGGCGTCCCGGAAGGCGACCGGGTGGTGGTGGCCTGGGTGAATGCCAGCTTCCATGGAACCTCCGTCAACTAAGTGAAAATTGTTTTCATTAATGGCTGCCGACGATACCCGACACCCAAGGGCTTGTCGAAAATCGTTTCCAATAGGCGGCGCCTCAATGACCTCACGTGGCATGCCGTCCGCCGGTAACGTTTCCACCGTGCCGGAAGCGGCGACGGATGAACTGGCCTCGCTGGGGTTCTTCTCCAGTTGATCCGCCCCTGAACTACCCCAGGTTTTGTTCCGATCCGTATTGGAGGATTGGAATCATGCCGAAGCAGTATCGGCCGGAGATCCGGCACAAAGCGGTCCGCTTGGTGGCGGCGGTCATGGAGGAAGACTCGGTGCTGACCGAGTACGAGGCGATCCGCCGGGTCGCGGCCAAGATGCATGTGGCCGAGGAAACCGTGCGCCGGTGGTTGCGTAAGGCTCAGGTCGACGCTGGCGAGCGTACGGGCACCACCAGCGCCGAGCATGCGGAGATCCGTCGGCTCAAGTGTGAGCTCGCCGAGGCCTGCCGGGCCAACGAGATCCTCAAAGCCGCGTCGGCGTTTTTTGCCGCAGAGCTCGACCGCCCCACGACGAAATGATCGCGTTCATCGACACCTATCGCGGCCAGTTCGGGGTTGAGCTCATCTGCCGCACCCTGGGTGCCACACTCGTGGGCTGGATCACCTCGCGTGGCTATCGTGCCGCCAAATCCCGTGCAGTATCGGCACGTTCGATCAGCGACGCGCAACTGGTCGACACCATCAGGACCCTACACAAGCAGAATTTCTCGGTGTATGGGGTGAAGAAAATGCATGCTGTCGCTTGCCAAGGTGATGGGACCACCTGATTGCCAGGGGGATGGGACCACCGTGGCGCGTTATTGAGGATGCTCGTTGGCCTGGTCTGGGTCAAGCTGGCCGGGCGGGTGCGTTGGCGGTAGGACGGTCCTTCGATGACCAGGGTGTGGGCGGTGGCGGTGAGGCGGTCGATCGCTGATTGAGCCAGCAGGGTGTCGGCGGTCATGGTCAGCCATTCGGCGGGTTCTCGGTTCGAGGTCACGATGGTGGTCTTGGCGCGGTGGCGTTCGACGATGATTTCGTAGAAGTCGCTGGTCTCGGTGGCGCCGAGCGGGCGCAGGGCGAAGTCGTCGATGATGAGGACGTCGATGGCGGTCAGGCGGCGGATTTCGGTGTCGACGGTGTTGTCGAGGCGGGCGGCGCGCAGCCGGGTGAACAGTTTGTCCGATCGGGCGAACAGTACGGTGTGGCGTCGTCGAATTGCCATGTGCCCCAATGCTGTTGCCAGGTGTGTTTTGCCGACGCCGACGGGGCCGAGGATAATCGCGGATTGGCCTGCGTCAAGGAATCGCAGGGAGGTCAGGTCCCCGAGCAGGGTGCGGTCATAGCGCAAGTCCTCTTGTGTGGTCTAGGTGTCGAACCGCATGCTCGGGTCGAGTCCGGCCTTGGCGGATCGTAGTGCCGCGGAACGGGATTCGCGTCGGGTGACCTCGTCGGCGAGCAGTGTTTCGAGGAACCCGATGTGGCTGAGCTTGTGTTGACGGGCCAGGGCGGCGCGGTCGGGCAGTGTGTCGGCCAGGGCACCGAGTTTGAGGGTCTTCAGTAGCCGGAGCAGGTCGGTGCCGACCGGGTCTGCGGCGCTGCGGGGGGGTGCTGGTCATGTCAGTTCTCCTCGGCGGGGGTGTTGGGGACAATGGTCAAAGTGTTTGTGGTGGTGGTGAATTCGGCTGGATCGCGGGCGAATCGGGTGGCGCCCTGCCCGACGGCTTGTGGTAGTGCCGGGGCGGTGTTCTCGGTGGCCCGCTCCAGCATGGAAGCGATCTTGTTGACCGAGACGACATCGAGCTCCAGTGACAGCGCGCACGCCGCCTCGACCCGGTCGGCGCCGTAGCGGCGCACCAAGCCCTGCAGCCGGTAGACGGTGCGCATCCGGGTCCATGGCAGCGGGTCATCCAGGATGCGTTCGGCGTAGATCCCGATGTTCGGACCGGCCGCGGCGCAGGTGGCGATCAGCGCGGACAAGTCCCGCAGTGCGTACCCGGCCTTGTGCTCGGGCAGATCGTCGCGGTCGGTGCTGCGCCCCCCTGGGCGTTGGCGGGGATGGATTTCACCAGTGTGCCGCGGTGGTAGAACTTGACCAGCTCACTGTCGGCACGCACATCCAGCGTGGTGCCGATCCACTGCTCGGGCAGCGAGTACAACGCTTTGCCGACCTCGGCGTGAAAATCCTTGTGCACCTTCACCTGTTTGAACACCGGTACGTCGTAGGCTCCCGGCGCCGGCAGCAGCACCGGGGCTTCCTCGGCGGTGAACACCTCCAGTGGGCGCGCGCAGGTGGTGCCGTGGATACGGCTACCAGCGGTCCGTGCGCACCACGTCGCCGCGGCCTGCTGCGCCGCATCGAGACTGGTGAAAGTCTCACCGTCCCAAAAGTTTCGGCGCACATGCTGCACCACGCGTTCCACCCGGGGTTTGTCTTTCGGGGACCGCACCCGCGCCGGGTCGGTGAGGAACCCGGCATGGGCGGCGTAGTCGAGCCACCCCTGGGTGAATCGCGGATTGAGCGCGTCCGCGGCGGCGATCACCGGTTTCAAGTTGTCGGGGATCAGCACCGCGAACACACCCCCGAAAAACGCCCACGCCGCCTGGGCGCCGGCGATCACCGCGGCCAGGGTCTGCGAATAGGACAGCCACACGAACATGTGACGGGAGTACACGGCGGTGAAGATCAACGCATGCACCCGCCGGCGCCGTCCATCGGTGGCGTCGGTGAGCATCCCGAGATAGCCGAAATCGATCTGGCACTCGATCCCCGGGTCACCGTCAGCGACCCGCACGGTGGTGTCTTTGCGGCCGAAACCGCAACGCTCACTGGCGAATCGGTGCAATGTGCGATACGGCACCACACAGCCCTGCCGGGCTAACAGGGTATGGATCTTGGTGACCGTCAACGGCCGCTGCTCACCCTTACCGGCCACCCACGCGCGGATCTGCTCCTCGAACGCGACGAGTTGCTCCCACGCCGCACCATGGCCGTTCAGACGGGCCGGACGCACCGCTTCGGCGACCGCCCCGACCAACCCGTCATCGATGGCGCTCACGTCGTCACTGCGGCGTAACCCGGCCGCCTGGGCGGCCTCGACGTAGCGGCGCACCGTTTTTCGGTCCACGCCGCAATGAGCGGCGATGGTGCGGTATCCAGGTGCGGGCAGCCCCGCCACCCCCAGCCACACCCGAAGTACTTCCCTGATCTCGTTCACACTGACCTCCCGAAAAGCCATGCCGCCGACCTCCGTGACTTGCGCTGTCACGGCGATCGAACGAACAAATGAAGGGACCACCGACGCGGCGCGCCGGTGGTCCCATAACCGGCAATCCAGGTGGTCCCATCACCCTGGCAAAAATCAGATCAGAGTGGTCCCAAGCTCATGGCAGGCGACACATGCTCTGATGCGGCGGGAAGGCTACGCCGTCGGCCGTGAACAGACCCGCCGGCTGATGCGCCTGGCCGGGGTACGCGGAGTGCACCGCGGGCGGCGGGTGTTCACCACCCACGTCGATCCTGATCTGACCAAACCGAAGGACCTGGTGAAGCGCAATTTCTTTGCCACCCAACCGAATCAGCTGCGGGTGGTCGACATCACCTAATGGGAGAGTCGGATTTCGTTCCGACACGCAGGAGGCGAACCGGCAGGGGTCACTGAGATTTCATCGATCCGGGCGCAGTCTGGCCGGTGAGCTGCCGGCAGGTGATCACTGCATGTGATGACACGGACGCGTCAGAGATCTCTTATGTAGACGGTGACCCTGCCGGTCCGCCACGAGGTACGTGATCGGCTAGTGAGATGCCGCGCCATCGAGCGCTGTCCATTAGGTCGCCGCACCAGCCTCGAGCTCAACGAAGGAGAACACGCGGCAACTGGAACGGAGACAACTACATGACGCTGACCTGCGGGGTCGACTGGGCCGAGGTGGTGCTTGGCCAACGGCCAGATGTGGGACGACATCGCTGCCTGGCCACACCGAGAGCAGGAAAATCCGGCCGCTGCTTGACAACTCACTCGCGTGGGATGTCTACGTCCGATTGGCCGGCGGGGCGTTCGTGGACACCGCGTTCGCCATCGACGCCTACGCCGGGCGGATCGTGGGCTGAGAATGCGCCACCGGCAACACCGACATATTGGTGCGGACCACCATCACCCAGGCCGCAGCACTGCGGGTTGTTCGAGTGCTTCCTTCCAGTTGGTGACCACCTGCCCTTCCACGAGGCGTCCAGGGGCTGTGCGGCCCTGTTTCTGGCCGCGTTCCTTGGCCCGCTCGGCGGCGCGTTTGTCTTCGATGTTGCAGATCGCCAGCCACAGCAATTTGACCACTGCGGCGTCGTTGGGGAACTGGCCGCGGTGCTTGATGATCTTGCGCAACTGATATTCAACGACTCGATTGAGTTGGTCGTGTAGATCACCCGGCGCAGCTCGGGCGGGAACGCCAAAAACGGGATGAACTGCTCCCATGCCCGTTCGAAAACCATTGTCACCGTTGGGTTCTTCTTCCCCAGCTCCGAGGCGGCGAACGCGTCCAACTCGACGCGGGCAGCGTCGGCATCGGCTGCGGTGTAGATCGGCTTGAGCGCCGCGGCCACGGCCTTGCGGTCGGCATAGGACACGAACCGCAGCGCGTTGCGGAGTCAGGTGCACCACGCAGGTCTGCACCGCGGCCTGCGACCAGGTCGCGGCGATCGCCTCCGGAAAGCCCGTGAGCCCGTCGCAGCACACGATCAGCACGTCCTTGACACCCCGATTGGCCAGGTCCGCGCACACCGACGCCCAGAACGAGGCACCTTCATTGGGCTGGACCCAGATCCCCAGAACGTGCTTGACCCCGGCCATATCCACGCCCACCGCGATGTGCGCGGCCTTGTTGCGGGTGTGGCCACCGTCTTTGACCTTCACGATCATCGCGTCGAGGTAGATCACCGGATACAGCGGCTCCAACGGCCGGCGCTGCCAGGCCAGCACCTCATCGGAGATCTCTCGTCGACGATCTTGGAGATCGTCTCATGCGACACTTCGGTCCCGATCGTCGACGCGAGGTGAAATGTTGTTCAGCTGTGGTGCGGCGGGACGTTTTCCCGTAGCCAGCGATCCCGGTCACCCTCCCCGACCGGGGAGGGTTCGTTACATTCGTCCCGGGTAACGTCCGGCAAAACGTCGCCGAACACCTTGTTAACTAGGTCGCGAGAGGGCTGTGTATCGCTCATCACAGCCCTCCCACAGTGTGATCAAGCTCACATTTTTGCCAAATTGAAGGGTCCAGGTGAGACGAACTCATGACCACTCCGTTCGACCTACGAGCCCCAGCGGGGCTCAGCTATCAGATGTCGAGGCTCGACAGCTGCGCGATGATGTACGCCGCCAACGGCCCCAGCGTCGCCATGCCGTCGCGCACCGACGCACGTGAGCCGGCGATGTTGACCACCAGCGTGCTTCCCGAGACTCCGGCGAGGCCACGCGAGAGCCCAGCGTCCGAAATACCTGCGGCGAGACCCGACGAACGCAGCGCCTCGGCGATACCGAGCAATTCGCGATCGAGCATGGTGCGGGTGGCTTCCGGCGTGACATCACGCGGGCTGACGCCGGTGCCACCGACGGAGATGACCAGATCGACGCCGCCGATCACGGCGGTGTTCAGGGCGTTGCGAATCTCGATCTCATCGGCCGGGACCACGACGACGCCGTCGACGAGGAAGCCGGCCTCACCGAGCAGTTCGGTGACCAACGGGCCGCTGTGATCCTCTTCGCCGTGCGCGGTCCGGTCGTCCACGACCACGACGAGCGCGCGCCCGGCCAATTCCCCTGCCTGTTCCATGCCTGTCACCGTATATCCCGCCTCTGACATCGAACTCGGCCCTGCACTCATCACTGTTGCGCCTTTCCCAGGGTCACCTGAACGGTCTGCGGTTTGCCCGCGGTGTCGAGGTAGGTCAGCGTGACCTTGTCGCCGGGCGCCTTCGAGCGCACGGCGGCCACCAGCGCGTCGGCGCTGCTGATCACCCGGTCGTCCACCTTGGTCACCACCACACCACTCGGCAGACCGGCCGACTGGGCCGCCCCACCGTTGGTGACGTCGACGATCTTGGCCCCGTCGATGGCCTTGTCATTACCCACCTGCACGCCGAGCGACGCATGGCTGGCGATGCCGTTCTTGATCAGCTCGTCGGCGATGCGCTTGGCCTGGTCCACCGGAATGGCGAAGCCCAGGCCGATCGAACCGCTCTGCGACTGGCCGGAATCCCCGCCGAGCGTCGCGATCGCCGAGTTGATGCCGACCAGCTCGCCGCTCATGTTGACGAGCGCGCCACCGGAGTTGCCGGGGTTGATCGCGGCGTCGGTCTGGATGGCGTCCAGCACGGTGTTCTGGTTCTTGGCATCGCCGCCGGCGGCGACGGGGCGATTCAGCGAGCTGATGATGCCCTCGGTCACCGTGCCCTGCAGACCCAGCGGCGAACCGACGGCCACCACCTGCTGGCCCACCACCAGGTTGGACGACGATCCCAGCGCGATGGGCGTCAGGCCCGAGACGCCCTTGGCCCGCACGACTGCGATGTCACTGCTCGGATCCGTCCCGACGATCTGGAACGTCGCGGTGCTACCGGTGTTGAACGTGACCTTGGTCTGCACCGGCGGAGCCCCGGGCGGCGGGGCGTCTTTGGCACCGGCCACCACGTGGTTGTTGGTGAGGATGAGCCCGTCGGCGGACAGGATGATGCCCGAGCCCTCCTCGGAGGCCCGGCCCATGTCGGTCTCGAGTTTCACGACACTGGGCACCACCTTGGCGGCGACCTGCTCCACCGAACCGATCGGCGCATTCCCGGCGTGCTGTCCGCGCGCCGAACCGCCCAACGAGGTCGAGCTGCTCGAGTAGTCGGGCTGCGCCAGCATCACGATGCCGCCGCCGATACCCGCGGACACCAGTGCCACCGCCGCCATACCGGCGATCAGAGTCCCTGTGCGGGAACGGTTTTGCGGCCGGGGCGCGATCGAAGGCCGGCCGTTCGGCGACCCGTTGCGATAGGGGTCGTACGGCTGCGTGCCGTACTGGCCCGTCGAGTACTGGCCGGTGGTGTACGAACCGGTCTGGTGCTGCCCCGTCTGGTACTGACCGGTCGAGTAGCTGCCCGTGGGGTACTGCCCGGTGTTCTGTTGCTGGCCGGCGTAGCGCCAGTCGTACGACGACCCCTGCTGCGGCGACGCGCCGTAGCCGGGCGAGGACTGATAGGAATCAGGACGCCGACCGGACTCGGGCTGCTGCGAGTACCTCGGGTGATTCGTCATTACTGGTCGACACTCTTCCTGTATTTCCGATCCGTTGCCGGGACAACGAACGACATGACCGCACGGTGCCCATTCGGGCTGAGAATCCACTGAGACACCACAGGCCGCACCCTAGACTTCCTCCCCCGTCCGGGCAGGTTCATTTTCCGTGGTCACGCCCGTTACGTCCAGCCCAGAAGGTCGGTGTGTTGCGGTGACGCCTGAGGGTCGTCCCGGCAACACGAGATGGATCGACGTGCCCGGTGGCGTCCCGCCCGGCACGGTGTCCTCGATCCGCAGTGCGCCACCGTGTTTGAGCACAACCTGCTTCACGATGGCCAGTCCCAGACCGGAACCGGGCATCGCGCGCGCCGTCGTCGACCGGTAGAAACGCTCGAACACCAGCGCCCGCTCCTGCGGCGGTATGCCGGGGCCCCAGTCGGAGACCACCAGCTCCGCGTGCGTCGGGTTGATGCGCGCGAGCCGGACCCGCACCACCGAGCCGGCCGGACTCCACTTGGCAGCGTTGTCGAGCAGGTTCAGCACCGCCCGGGACAACCCCGCCCCGTCGCCGTACACCTGCCAGCCGGCGATGTCGACGTCGAAGTCAATGTCGTTGCGGCGGCGGCGAACTCGTTCCAGACTGCGCTCGACGACCTCGGCCATCTCGACGGGCTCGTGGACCGTCACCGCGGCGTCGTCGCGGGTCAGGTCGACCAGGTCGCCGACGAGCGTGGACAGCTCCTCGATCTGGGCGATGACGTCGGACTGCAGGCCCGCCATCTCCTCCTCGGGGAACGGCGGCGCGCCGGGTGCCATGGCCGCCATCAGCAGTTCGACATTGGTCCGCAGTGACGTCAGCGGTGTGCGCAACTCATGCCCGGCATCCGACACCAACCGGGCCTGCCGGTCTCTCGACTCGGCGAGCGCCCGCAACATCATGTTGAAAGCCTCTGTCAGCCTGGCCAATTCGTCATTGCCGTACACCGGGATGGGGCGCAGATCATCGGTGCGGGCCACGCGTTCGGTGGCCTCGGTCAACCGGGCCACGGGTCTCAGCCCGGTCCGCGCGACCGTGCCACCGGCGATCGCGGCGACGGCCATGCCGATTCCACCCACGATGAGCAAAATGGTGCCGAGGCGTTTGAGCACCTGGCTGGTGGGCCAGAGGTTCTTGGAGATCAGCAGCGAATTGCCCGACTGCAGGTGGACCGCCAGCACGCGCTGATAGTTGGTGGTGCGCAACGACATCAGGAGCTTGCCGGCGATGACGTCCTTCTCCGGCGTCCCGAGCGGCAGCGTCTGCCCCTGCTGATTCGCGGTGAAGATCGACTGGCCCGGGATGACGTACATCGCGTTGACGTCCGAGTAGGCGGTGCCCTCGATGGCCTTGCCGGGGTCGACGGCCAGGGAACCGCTCTCGATGAGCAGTTGCGCGCGGCTGTGCAACTGGTTGTCGATGTCGCCGTACAGCGCCTTGGACACCACCACGTACACCGCGACCGACATGAGGACGACGACCATCGCCACCATCGACATCGCGAGCAGCATGACGCGCCATTTCAGCGACACCGAGCTGGCGTCGTGTTGCACCGTGCCGTCCGGCGTCGTCGCCGGCATCTGCGGCACTTCCCGCATCTTCCGATCCACGGTTGCGCGAAGCTTGTCGAGCATCAGGGCGGCGTCTCACGCAGCACGTAACCCACGCCGCGCACGGTATGGATCAGGCGTGGTTCTCCCTCGGCCTCGGTCTTGCGGCGCAGGTACCCGACGTAGACCTCGAGGGCATTGCCCGACGTCGGAAAATCGAAGCCCCACACCTCTTCGAGGATCCGGCTGCGGCTGAGTACTCGGCGCGGGTTGTGGATGAGCATCTCGAGCAGCGAGAACTCGGTGCGGGTCAGGCTGATCGACCGGGACCCCCGGGTGACCTCGCGGGTCACCGGATCGAGGCTGAGGTCGGAAAACGTCAACGCCGCCGACTCGGCGCCGTCGGCGGGGCCGGTACGGCGGAGCAGGGCCCGCATCCGGGCCAGGAGCTCCTCGAGCGCGAAAGGCTTCGGCAGGTAATCGTCGGCACCGGCGTCGAGGCCGGCCACCCGCTCATCGATCGAGTCACGGGCGGTCAGCATCAGCACCGGAAGGTCGTCACCGCTGCTGCGCAGCTGACGGCAGACACCGCGCCCATCCAGCCGGGGCATCATGTCGTCGAGCACGACAGCGTCGGGCCGGTCGCTGGAGATGCGCTCCAGCGCCTCGACACCGTCTTGCGCCAGTTCGACCGAGTACCCGTTGAAAGTCAGTGACCGACGCAGTGATTCGCGTACAGCGCGGTCATCGTCGACTACAAGGATTCGCACAGGCACAGTCTCACCCCACCATCTGAGAGCGGACTGAGAAGACGCGCCACGCGGGCGCGAGAAAAACCGTCAGTCGGTTCAGGCGCGGCGGTCGAGGTCGATCAGACCCAGACGCGCGGCCTTGAGCAGGCGACGCGGCACCTTGTGTGCCTGACCTGCGACGTTCACGTTGACCAGGCCAGTGGCCTCGGCCTTCCACTGCGCGCGACGGCTACGGGTGTTCGAGCGCGACATCCTGCGCTTGGGCACAGCCATGATGTGCACCTCTCTGACTAAACGGAATTGCTTGCGGTCGGCCGCGTCGCGAACAAATAGGGCCTGGGGGCGCTCTATTGCTTCTCGCGTGCGCAGCGATTGCACCTCAGGATAGCCGTCGACCTGCGTAGGCTCCAAAACGTCGCCCCAACCGGGCAACACGCAACCCCCAGCCCCCTTGACTCGGTACCGCTAGTACCGACTAACCTCCCTACCGGTTGGTTGAACGACGGGAGTGTGTGTGACATCACCAGCAGTCCGGATCGGTAACTGCTCAGGGTTCTATGGCGACCGGCTGGCGGCGATGCACGAGATGCTCGCCGGGGGGGAGCTGGACTACCTGACCGGCGACTACCTCGCCGAGCTGACCATGCTGATCCTCGCGCGGGACCGGGCCAAGAACCCCGACCTCGGGTACGCCAAGACCTTCCTGCGCCAACTGGAGCAGTCCCTCGGCCTCGCCCTGGACAAGGGCGTGAAGATCGTGGCCAACGCCGGCGGCCTCAATCCGGCGGGCCTGGCAGCAGCGGTACGCGCCCTGGCCGACAAGCTCGGGCTGTCGGTCAACGTGGCACACGTCGAGGGCGACGATCTCGTGGCGCGCGCTGACGAGCTCGGCTTCGGCACCCCGCTGTCGGCCAACGCCTACCTCGGCGCCTGGGGCATCGTGGACTGCCTGAAGTCCGGCGCCGACGTCGTCGTCACCGGCCGGGTCACCGACGCCTCGGTGATCGTCGGACCGGCCGCCGCCCACTTCGGCTGGGCCCGAACCGACTACGACGCACTCGCCGGCGCCATCGCCGCCGGCCACGTCATCGAATGCGGCATGCAGGCCACCGGTGGCAACTTCAGCTTCTTCACCGAGATTCCCGACCTCATCCGCCCCGGTTTCCCGCTGGCGGAGATCTCCGCCGACGGGTCGTCGGTGATCACCAAGCACCCCGGCACCGGCGGACGCGTCAGCGTCGACACCGTCACCGCGCAGCTGCTGTACGAGATCACCGGCGCGCGTTACGCCAACCCCGACGCGACCCTGCGGGTCGACTCGCTGGAGCTGACGTCCGACGGCGCGGACCGGGTCCGCATCTCCGGCGTGCGCGGCGAGGCGCCGCCGCCCACGTTGAAGGTGTCCCTCAACAGCATCGGCGGCTTCCGCAATGCCGCGTCGTTCATCCTCACCGGCCTCGACATCGAGGCGAAGGCCGATCTGCTGCAGCGCCAGCTGGAGGCCGGCATCACGCAGCGCCCGGCCGAGTTGCAGTGGACGCTGGCGCGGACCGATCATCCCGACGCCGACACCGAGGAGCGCGCCAGCGCGCTGCTGCACTGCGTGGTGCGCGACCCCGATCCGGCCAAGGTCGGCCGCCAATTCTCCGCAGCGGCAGTCGAACTCGCGCTGGCCAGCTACCCGGGCTTCACCACCACCGCGCCCCCGGGCGACGGCCAGGTGTACGGCCTGTTCAAGCCCGGCTACGTCGACGCGGCCCTGGTGCCGCACGTGGCAGTACTGGCCGATGGCACCCGCACCAACATCGCGCCGTCCGCCGAGACGGTGACGCTGGGACCGGTCGACGATCCGGCGCTGCCGGAACCCCTGCCCGCCGGGCCGGTCCGTCGCGCACCGCTGGGCACCATCGCCGGGGCCCGCAGCGGCGACAAGGGCGGCTCTGCCAATGTCGGGGTCTGGGTCCGCACGGACGACCAATGGCGTTGGCTGGCAAACGCATTGACGGTCGAGAAGCTGCGCGAGCTCCTGCCCGAGGCAGCCGAGCTGCCCGTGACCCGACACCTGCTGCCCAACCTGCGCGCCATCAACTTCGTCATCGAGGGCATCCTCGGCGAAGGCGTCGCGTATCAGGCCCGATTCGATCCCCAGGCCAAGGGCCTCGGGGAATGGCTACGAACCCGCCATCTCGACATCCCGGAGGAACTGTTTTCGTGAGCATCTGGACCACGCCCGAACGTGACGCACTGCGAAAGACCGTGCGCGCGTTCGCCGAACGCGAGATCCTCCCCCACGTCGACGAATGGGAGCGCAGCGGCGAGCTGCCCCGTTCGCTGCACGAGGCAGCCGGTGCCGCCGGACTGTTGGGCGCCCAGGCGCCCGAGTCCGTTGGCGGCGGGGGCGGCGACGGCGCCGACGCCGTGATCGTCTGCGAGGAGCTGCATTACGCCGGCGTGCCCGGCGGCGTCTTCGCGTCGCTGTTCACCTGCGGCATCTCCACGCCGCACATGATCGCCTCCGGCGACCAGCGACTGATCGACACCTACGTGCGACCGACGTTGCAGGGCAAGATGATCGGCTCCCTGGCCATCACCGAACCCGGCGGCGGCTCGGACGTCGGGCACCTGACCACCCGCGCCGACCGCGACGGTGACGACTTCATCATCAACGGCGCCAAGACCTACATCACCTCGGGTGTGCGTGCCGACTATGTGGTGACAGCGGTGCGCACCGGAGGCCCTGGCGCAGCGGGTGTTTCGCTGATCGTGGTGGACAAGGACACGCCGGGCTTCACCGTCAGCCGCAAGCTGGAGAAGATGGGCTGGCGCTCGTCGGACACCGCCGAGCTGTCCTACGTCGACGTCCGTGTCCCGGCCGCCAACCTGGTCGGGCCCGAGAACTCCGGCTTCCTACAGATCGCCGGCGCCTTCGTCTCCGAGCGGGTCGGCCTTGCCGCGCAGGCGTATGCGAGCGCGCAGCGCTGCCTGGACCTGACCGTGCAGTGGTGCCGGGACCGGGAGACGTTCGGCCGGCCGCTCATCACGCGGCAGTCGGTGCAGAACACCCTCGCCGAGATGGCGCGGCGCATCGACGTCGCCCGGGTGTACACGCATCACCTGGTCGAGCGGGAGCTCGCCGGTGAGACGAACCTGATCGCCGAGGTCTGTTTCGCGAAGAACACGGCCGTCGAGGCCGGTGAGTGGGTGGCCAATGCGGGCGTCCAGTTGTTCGGCGGCATGGGCTACATGGCCGAGTCGGAAATCGAACGGCAGTACCGCGACATGCGCATCATCGGCATCGGCGGCGGCACCACCGAGATTCTCACCTCGCTGGCTGCCAAGACGTTGGGATTCCAGTCATGACCGCCCTCAAATCTCGGCTCGACACCGCGGCGGCGGGCTACACCGAAGCAGCCGCGGCGATGACGGCCAAGCTCACCGAGCTGGATGCCGAACACGCCAAGGCGCTGGCCGGAGGCGGCGCGAAATACGTTGACCGCCACCATGCCCGCGGCAAGCTGACCGCGCGCGAGCGCATCGAGCAGCTCGTGGATCCGGACTCGCCGTTCCTGGAGCTCAGTCCGCTGGCTGCGTGGGGCAGCGACTTCGTCGTCGGGGCCAGCCTCGTCACCGGCATCGGTGTCGTCGAGGGCGTCGAGTGCCTGATCGTCGCCAACGATCCGACCGTCAAGGGCGGCACGAGCAATCCGTGGACGCTCAAGAAGATCCTGCGCGCCAACCAGATTGCCCGCGAGAACCGGCTGCCGGTGATCTCGATGGTCGAGTCGGGCGGCGCGGATCTGCCCACGCAGAAGGAAATCTTCATTCCCGGCGGCGCGATGTTCCGCGACCTGACCCGGCTGTCGGCGGAGGGCATCCCAACCATCGCGTTGGTGTTCGGCAACTCGACCGCCGGCGGCGCCTACATCCCCGGCATGTCCGACCACGTGGTGATGATCAAGGAACGCTCCAAGGTGTTCCTGGCCGGCCCGCCGCTGGTCAAGATGGCCACCGGCGAGGAATCCGACGACGAATCCCTCGGTGGCGCCGAAATGCACTCCCGCACCTCGGGTCTCGGCGACTACTTCGCGCAGGACGAGCTCGACGCCATCCGCATCGGCCGGCGCATCGTGGCCCGGCTGAACTGGCGCAAGCAGGGCCCGACGCCGGCGCCGGTGGTGCCGCCGCTGTATCCCGAAGACGAACTGCTGGGCATCGTCGGCGCCGATCTGCGCATCCCGTTCGATCCGCGCGACGTCATCGCCCGCATCGTCGACGGCTCGGACTTCGACGAGTTCAAGCCGCTGTACGGCTCGTCGCTGGTGACCGGCTGGGCCAACCTGTGGGGCTACCCGGTCGGCATCCTGGCCAACGCGCGCGGCGTGTTGTTCAGCGAGGAATCACAGAAGGCGACCCAGTTCATCCAGCTGGCCAACCGGTCCGACACGCCATTGCTGTTCCTGCACAACACGACCGGCTACATGGTCGGCAAGGCGTACGAGGAAGGCGGGATGATCAAGCACGGCTCGATGATGATCAACGCCGTCTCCAATTCGAAGGTGCCACACATCTCGCTGCTCATCGGCGCCTCCTACGGCGCCGGCCACTACGGCATGTGCGGCCGGGCCTACGACCCACGGTTCCTGTTCGCCTGGCCCAGCGCGAAATCCGCGGTGATGGGCGGCGCGCAGCTGGCCGGCGTGCTTTCCATCGTCAGCCGCGCGGCCACCGAAGCCCGCGGCGGCCAGGTCGACGAAGCCGCCGACGCGGCACTGCGTGCCGCCGTCGAAGCGCAGATCGACGCCGAGTCGCTGCCGGCGTTCCTGTCCGGACGGCTCTACGACGACGGCATAATCGACCCCCGCGACACCCGCACCGTGCTGGGAATGTGCTTGTCCGCCATTGCCAATGCGCCGATCGAGGGGACGTCGAACTTCGGCGTCTTCCGGATGTGAGTAGCTCCATGATCACAAAAGTCCTTGTCGCCAACCGCGGCGAAATCGCCCGCCGGGTGTTCGCCACCTGCCGCCGGCTCGGCATCGGCACCGTCGCGGTGTACACCGACCCCGACGCCGCCGCCCCGCACGTCGCCGAGGCCGACGACCGGGTGCGGCTCGAGGGTCGCACCGGTTATCTCGACGCCACCCAGCTGATCGCCGCGGCCAAGGCGTCCGGCGCCGACGCCATTCACCCCGGCTACGGATTCCTCTCGGAGAACCCGGATTTCGCGGCGGCGGTGCAGGACGCCGGGCTGACGTGGATCGGCCCGCCGGTGGCCGCCGTGCAGGCCATGGGCTCCAAGATCGAGGCCAAGAAGCTGATGTCGGCGGCCGGCGTTCCGGTGCTGACCGAGCTGGACCCCGACACCGTCACCGCAGACCAACTGCCGGTACTGATCAAGGCGTCCGCCGGCGGCGGTGGTCGCGGCATGCGGGTGGTGCGCGAATTGTCCGCGCTACCAGCCGAAGTCGCGGCGGCGCAGCGCGAGGCCCAGTCCGCGTTCGGTGATCCGACGGTGTTCTGCGAGCGCTATCTCGCCAGCGGTCACCACATCGAGGTCCAGGTGATGGCCGATGCGCACGGCACGGTGTGGGCCGTCGGCGAACGCGAATGTTCCATCCAGCGCCGCCACCAGAAGGTCATCGAGGAAGCGCCGTCCCCGCTCGTGGAGCGGACGCCGGGCATGCGCGCCAAGCTGTTCGAGGCGGCCCGGCTGGCGGCCACCGCGATCGGGTACACCGGCGCCGGCACCGTCGAGTTCATGTCCGACGGAGGTGGCGACTTCTTCTTCCTGGAGATGAACACCCGACTGCAGGTCGAGCACCCGGTCACCGAGGAGACCACCGGGCTGGACCTTGTCGAACTGCAATTGGATGTGGCCGACGGCGGTGTGCTCGCGGCGGAACCGCCCGCGACGCACGGACATTCGATCGAGGCCCGGCTCTACGCCGAGGACCCGGCCAAGGACTGGCAGCCGCAGGCCGGGACGGTGCACCGGTTCGACGTACCGGGCGTCCGGACCGAATTCAGCCTTCTGGGTCGGGCCGGAACGCGCGTCGACTCCGGCATCGTCGACGGTTCGGTGGTGTCGGTGTTCTACGACCCGATGCTGGCCAAGGTCATCTCGTTCGCACCGACCCGCGACCGGGCGGCGGCGATCCTCGCCGACGCGCTGTCCCGGGCCCGCATCCACGGCCTGCGCACCAACCGCGACCTGCTGGTGAACGTGTTGCGGCACCCCGCTTTCCTGGCCGGTGACACCGACACCGCGTTCTTCGACACGCACGGACTGGCCGAGCTGGCGGCCCCGGCGGACACCGACGTCACGCTGGCCGCTGTCGCCGCGGCCCTTGCCGACGCCGCGCACAACCGGGCCACGGCAACGGTTTTCGCCGCCGCGCCGAGCGGCTGGCGGAACCTCGCGTCGGGCTACCAGAACCGTTCGTACACCGACGCGGCCGGGGCGGAGCACCAGGTGCGGTACCGGTTCACCCGCGACGGCGTCGACCTGCCCGACCGGGACGACGTCACCGTGGTGACCACCGACCCGGCTCGGGTGGTGTTGTCGGTCAACGGAGTTGAGCGGTCGTTCGACGTCGCGCGTTACGACGCCGACGTGTTCGTCGACTCCTCCGCCGGTGCTGTGCACCTCGTCGCTCAGCCGAGGTTCCCCGACCCGGACTCCGCGGTGGCCCAAGGCTCCCTGCTGGCCCCGATGCCTGGGCTGGTGGTCCGGGTCGGCGCGGCCGTCGGCGACGCGGTCACGGCCGGCCAGCCGCTGATCTGGCTGGAAGCCATGAAAATGGAACACACGATCGCCGCACCGGATTCCGGTGTGCTCACCGAACTCAACGTGCAACCCGGCCAGCAGGTCGATGTCGGCGCTGTGCTGGCCCGCGTAGAAACCCCCGAAGGAGAATGACCGTGTCTTTCATCGAAACCGACGAGCGCAAGGCGCTTCGTGAGGCCGTCGTCGCCATGGCGTCGAAATTCGGCCAGGACTACTTCCTGGAGAAGGCCCGCGCCGGACAGCACACCGACGAATTGTGGTCCGAGGCAGGCAAATTGGGCTTCCTCGGCGTCAACATGCCCGAGGAGTACGGCGGCGGTGGCGCCGGCATGTACGAGCTGAGCCTGGTCATGGAAGAGATGGCTGCCAATGGCTGTCCGCTGCTGATGATGGTGGTCTCGTCGGCCATCAACGGCACCATCATCTCGAAGTACGGCACCGAGGAGCAGAAGAAGCGCTGGGTCCCGGGCCTCGCGGACGGCTCGTTCACCATGGCGTTCGCGATCACCGAACCCGATGCCGGCTCCAACAGCCACCGCATCACCACGACGGCCCGCCGCGACGGCGGCGACTGGATTCTGTCCGGCCAGAAGGTCTTCATCTCGGGCATCGACCAGGCCGACGCCGTGCTGGTCGTCGGCCGCACCGAGGACCACAAGACCGGCAACCTCAAGCCGGCGCTGTTCGTTGTCCCGACCGATGCGCCGGGCCTGAGCTGGACCAAGATCGAGATGGAGATCATCAGCCCCGAGAGCCAGTTCCAGGTGTTCCTGGACGAGGTGCGGCTGCCCGCCGATGCGCTCGTCGGCTCCGAGGACGCCGCGATCGCGCAGCTGTTCGCGGGCCTGAACCCGGAGCGGATCATCGGTGCGGCCATGGCCGTCGGCACCGGCCGGCTGGCGATCCGCACCGCGACCGAGTACGTCAAGACCCGTCAGGTCTGGAAGGTGCCGATCGGTTCGCACCAGGGCATCTCGCACCCGCTGGCGCAGATCCACATCGAACTCGAGCTGGCCAAGCTGATGATGCAGAAGGCCGCCACGCTGTACGACGCCGGTGATGACTTCGGGGCCGCCGAAGCCGCCAACATGGCCAAGTACGCCGCCGGTGAGGCCTCGGTGCGCGCGGTCGACCAGGCCGTGCAGTCGCTCGGCGGCAACGGCCTGACCAAGGAGTACGGCATCGCCGCCGCGGTCACGGCTTCGCGACTGGCACGCATCGCTCCGGTCAGCCGTGAGATGGTGCTTAACTTCGTGGCGCAGACCTCGCTGGGTCTGCCTCGCTCGTACTGACAGGGAAGTCTCATGACCGCACTGGTCCACTACTCCGTCGATAACGGTGTCGCCCGGTTGACGCTGGACTCACCGCACAACCGCAATGCCATGTCGACCGCGCTGGTGGACCAGTTGCGGCAGGGCCTCACCGACGCCGCTGATGATCCGGGGGTGCGCGTCGTGGTCCTCGGCCACACCGGCGGCACCTTCTGCGCCGGGGCCGACCTCAGCGAGGCTGCCGGGCGCGATCCGGGAGACCTGGCCACGGCCCGCGCACTGGAGGCGGCCCGGTTGCTGCGGTCGATCCTGGAGCTGCCGGTTCCGGTGATCGCCGCGATCGACGGTCACGTCCGGGCCGGCGGCATGGGGCTGATCGGCGCCTGCGACCTGGTGGTCGCCGGCGCTGCCAGCACCTTCGCCCTCACCGAGGCCCGGATCGGGGTGGCGCCGTCGATCATCTCCCTGACGCTGCTGCCGAAGCTGACGGCCCGCGCGGCCGGCCGCTACTTCGTCACCGGTGAGAAGTTCGGTGCCGAGGAAGCCGAGCGGATCGGCCTGGTGACCGTCGCGACCGACGACGTGCCGGCGACGGTGGCGAAGCTGACGGACGAGATCACCAAGGGGTCACCGCAGGGTCTGGCCACATCCAAAGCGCTGACCACGGCATCGATCCTGGCCGATTTCGACCGCGACGCCGAAAAGCTGGCCAAGCAGTCGGCGGAGTTGTTCGTCTCCGACGAGGCCCGGGAAGGCATGCTCGCCTTCCTCCAGAAGCGGCAGCCGAACTGGAATAAGTGATCCACATCCCGTAACGGATCCGACATCGATGCGGCCACAGTTTGCAACATCAGCCTTGCAAGTCCCTGTGATCGTCGTAGGCTCGAGTTGATGAGCACCCCAGGTTCGCGCGCACAGATGCGCGTCGTCGATACCGACCGGATACAGGTCGCTCACCTCCTCAGCGACGCGGCCGCGCAGGGACGCCTGCCCATGTCCGAATACGAGGACCGGCTCAACCGCGCCTACTCGGCGCAGACGTACGCCGAGCTGTCGAAATTGAGCGACGATCTGCCATACATCACCACTGCACCGTGGGAAGCGGGCGGCGAATGCCACCCCGCGCCGTCGACGCTGCTGCTGGCGATCATGAGCGGATTCGAGCGCCGGGGCCGCTGGAATGTGCCGCAGCGGCTGACGTCGTTCTCGTTGTTCGGTGGCGGTGTCATCGATCTGCGCTACGCCGATTTCACCTCGCCGGACGTCGAGATCCACTCCTACTCGATCTTCGGCGGGCAGACCATCCTGCTGCCGCCCGAGGTCAACGTCGACGTGCACGGCGTCGGCGTCATGGGCGCGTTCGACCACCTCGGTCAGCAGGGCACCCCCGGCGCCCCGCGCGTCACCATCCGCGGCTTCTCGCTGTGGGGCCGCGTCGGCATCAAGTGCAAGAAGCGCAAGCCGCCGACCACTTAGCTCACTTCCCGCGAGCTCTCATTCCCGCGAGCTCTCATTCCCGCGAGCTCTCATTCCCGCGAGCGGCCGTGTTTGTACGCAACACGCCGCGATTGGCGTGTACTTTGGGGCCGCTCGGAGGCGACGAGCGTGCGCTCAGGTACAGGTGCGGTGGCGTGTCGCGGTACAAACACGGCCGCTCGCGATGAAGTGGTTACCCTCGCGTGAGGTGGTTGACCCGCCGCGAAGTGGTTACCCTCGCCGTGAAGTGGTTGCCCTCGCCGTGGAGTGGTTACCGACGCCGACGCCGCGAGCGGAGGTAGTCGCCGACCACCGCAGCCCCAAGCCCGTCGAGCTCGGGCACGACGACGCGGCCTTCGACGCGCCGGGCCACCTGATCGATGAACCGCGCCAAGCCGGGATCGCTGCCCAACCGGAAGATGGTGATCTGCGCACCCAGCCGGGCCACCTCGTCGAAGCTGCGCACCGTGAAGGCGATGGTGCGCGGGTGCGGCGGGTAGTCGAAGAACGTCTCGGTGCCGTTGCGGTACTGCTCGAGGTGGGCCGTGGGCTCACCGTCGGTGACGACGAGGACGACCGGCTGGGCGTTGGGATGACGCCGCAGATGCCGGCCGGCGAGCAACAGCGCGTGGTGCAGGTTGGTGCCCTGTTCGTAGACGCCTTCCAGCCCCGTCAGTTCGGCCGCCGAGACAGTGCGGGCATGGCGACCAAAAGCAATGATCTGCAACGCATCCGACCGGAACCGGGTGCTGACCAGGTGGTTGAGCGCCAGGGCGGTGCGCTTCATCGGGAGCCACCGGTTCTCCATGACCATCGAGAACGAGGTGTCCACCAACAGCGCCACCACAGCCTGGGTGCGGGTCTCGGTCTCCGAGATCTCCACATCGTCGACGGTGATGCGCAACGGCCCGTCCTGACCCGTACCCGCTTGTCGCAGTACCGCATTGGTCAAGGTGCGGGTGACGTTCCACGGCTCCGTATCGCCGAACTGCCACGGCCGGGTGGCCCCGGTCAGTTCGCCTGCGGCACCGGCGCGACGGGTGTCCCGCTCGCCGTGACGGCCGGAAAGCTGTTGCGCCACATCGCGGAGCGCTGCCTGACCCAACTGTCGCATCGCCTTGGGCGACAACCGCCACTGCCCATCGGAACCACGGTCCAGGAAGCCCTGGTTCATCAGGGTGCGTTCCAGTTCCGCGAGGGCGCGGGCGTCGACGGCGGCCTCGTCTCCCAATTGCCGGGCGAGCATGTCCAGATCGACATCGTCCATCTGTGCACCGGCGTAGCTCTGCGAAAGTTGTTCCGCCAGTTGCTCCAGCTCGGCGATGTCCTCCATCGCCTGTGCGGCCTCCCCCATGCCCAGCGGGTTGTTTCCGGTGAAATTCCGCTCGCCGGTCCAGTCCTCACCCGGGCGCGCGGCCTGCAGATTGGCATCGAGCCGGTCGAGCGCGTTCATCAACGACGGTGACCCGAATGCCTGCTGCGCCAACGCATCCAACTCGGCGCGTTGATCGGGTGAGAGGCTGTTGCGGAACCGCTGCGCGGCGGCGGCCCGCTTGGCCAGGGAGTCCAGCAGGTCGTCGACGTTCTGTGGATTCTCGGGAAAGAACTGGCCGTGCTTGGCCATGAAATCCTGAAAATCCTGTTGGGTGTCTTCGCCGTTGGCGTGCTTCTCCAGCAGGTTGTTCAGGTCGTCGAGCATGTCATTGACGGCTTGACGGTCCTCATCGGTGGCGTTCTGCAGCGCATCTTTCATGCCGGCGAATCGCTGGTCCAGCATCTCCCGGCCCAGCAGATCCTTGATCTGCTCGTACTTCTGCCGGGCTTCGGCCGATCGCCAGTCGTATTCGGACAGCTCCTGCACTGCTTTGGCCGGTGACGGCGACAACGACTCCAACTGCAGTTCGCCGAACCGTGCGTCGTCATCGAGCGCGCGGGCCAGTTCCTTGCGCTCGGCGAGCACCGCTTCGTCGAGCAGCTTCTTGATCTCCTGCAGGGTGCCGTCAAGGTTGTTGCGCGACAGCAACTCCCGACGACGCCGGTTGGCCTCGGCGGCCAGTCGGTCGGCGCCGCGCATGTTCTGGGTGCCACGGCGCAGCAGCTCGGACAGGGCGCGCCGGGGCGACGCGCCCTCCATGACGTCCTGCCCGATCTGCTCCAGCGCCTCCCGCAGGTCGACGGGCGGCGCCAGCGGGTCGGGCCCGCCGGTGTAGCGCGAGTACCGCGAGAGGTGGTTAGCCATATACCGTTTCGCCGTCGTCGGAGGTCTTGTCGATGCGCTTGGCCAGATACAGCGCTTCCAGCGCCAGTTCGACGGCCGCCGCCCGCTCGCCGTCGGACTGCGCGCCCAGCCGGTCGGCGATGGCATCGATCACCGGCAGGTCCGGCAGCGCGGCCAACACGTCCTTGGCCGACACCCGCTCGCCCGTCGTGACCGGTGAATCGCCTTCCACCGCGGCGACCAACGAACCGACGTCGATGCCGCCGAGCAGCCGCTGCGCGGTGTCCGCCGTCGCGCGCCGCAGCAGGTGCTCCAGGACGGCCTGTTCGCGGCCTTCCTCACCGGATTCGAATTCCAGCTTGCCGCGTAGGACGCCGATGATGGTCTGCAGATCGACCACGCGAGCGACCGGATCCTGTTCACCCAGAATCGCGGAGCGGTGTTGGGCCGCGGCGCCGACGGTCTCGGCCGCCGCGATGGCGAAGCGGGCCGAGACGCCCGACCGCTGATCGATCGACTGCGACTCGCGCAGGTACCGGGCGAACCGGGCCAGGATCTGCAGCAGGTACTCCGGGACCTCGGCAGCCAGGTGCGCTTCCTGCCTGATGACGCCGACCTCCGCGTCGAGCTCGAGCGGGTAGTGGGTGCGGATCTCGGCGCCGAAGCGGTCTTTCAGCGGCGTGATGATGCGGCCACGGTTGGTGTAGTCCTCGGGGTTGGCGCTGGCCACCACGAGCACGTCCAGCGGCAGGCGCAGCGTGTAGCCGCGCACCTGGATGTCGCGCTCCTCCATCACGTTGAGCATGGCGACCTGGATGCGCTCGGCGAGGTCGGGCAGCTCGTTGATCGCGACGATGCCGCGGTGCGCCCGCGGGATGAGGCCGTAGGCGATGGTTTCCGGGTCACCCAGACTCCGCCCCTCGGCCACCTTGATGGGGTCGATGTCGCCCACGAGGTCGGCGACGCTGGTGTCGGGCGTCGCCAGCTTCTCGAAGTAGCGCTCGCTGCGGTGTTGCCAGGTGACCGGCAGGTCGTCGCCGGAATCCGCGGCCCGGCGGATCGACTCGGGCGTGATCGGCGAGTACGGGTGCTCACCCAGTTCCGAGCCCGCGATGACGGGCGTCCACTCGTCCAGCAGACCGACCAGACCGCGCAGCAGACGGGTCTTGCCCTGGCCGCGTTCGCCGAGCAGCACGACGTCGTGTCCGGCGATCAGCGCGCGCTCCAGTTGCGGCAGGACGGTGTCCTCGAAGCCGAAGATGCCGGGCCAGACGTCCTTGCCGTCAGCCAGCGCTGCCAGCAGGTTCTCGCGAATCTCGGTCTTGATGCCCCGCTCACGGTGGCCTGAAGCCTTGAGCTCGCCGACGGTCCGCGGCAGGTCGGCTGGAAGGTCGTTAGGTGATGTCACGACCTCCACGCTACGACGGTGCACGGTGAGCGGCAGCCCCTTGGGCTCCGGAGCTTTACCCAGTACCCTCGGTATCGTGAACTCGCTCGACTGGACTCACCGCCCCACCGACCTCGAGTTCGGCCCCGCCGCGTGGCAGAGCCGACTGCTCGGCGGGCTCACCGCGGTGTTCGTCCGACCGGTAATCGCCCTGCTCACGCTCATCGGCCTGGTCGTCAACCGGTTCCATCCGGAACTGGTCCAGCGCGGCCGCTACGACATCATCGACGGGCCCTTCCGCGCGTTCCGCGCCCTGCCCGGCACCACGGTGACCCCGATCAAGCTCGACGACTGCGACGCCGAATGGATCGTCGCGCCGCGCGCCCAGGGTTCCGATCGCGTGATCATCTATTTCCACGGTTCGGCGCTGATCACCCTCGGGCTGAACTCGCACCGGCGGTGGGCCAGCAAGCTCTCGGCCGCGACCGGCGCGCGGGTCCTGAACGTCGGCTATCGACTGGCGCCGCAGGCGCTGATCGAGGACGCCATCGCCGACGGCGTGTGCGCCTACCGCATGGTGCTGGGCGCGGGCGTCGACGCGAAGAAGATCGTCTTCGCGGGCGACTCCGCCGGCGGCCTGATCGCGACCGGCACGGCGCTCGCGGCGCGGGACGCGGGCCTGCAGGTACCCGCCGGCCAGATTCTGCTGTCGCCGCTGACGTCGTCCGACATGAACTTGAAGTACAACGCGATGCTCGAACACCGCGACGTGCTGTTCCCGTTCATGGCGGTGAAGTACCTCTACGACGTCTTCGCGACCAAGAACGGCACGCACCCGGTGCCCGAGATGCCGACCGAGGCCGACCTGCACGGCCTGGGACCGACGCTCCTGCAGGTCGGCAACAACGAGATGCTGCGCAACGACTCGTTCGCGCTCGCCGACGCGTTGCGGGCGGCAGGAGCGCAGGCGTGGGTTCAGGTGTGGGACAAGGCGATGCACATGTTCCAGCTGAGCTTCGACGTCAACCCGGACGCCCGCAAGGCCGTCGACGAGATCGTCGACTTCTTCGAATACGCCACGACCACGCAGCAGTCCGGCGAGGTCGCGTCCTGATTCACGCGGCGTCAGCGGTTGTGGGCGGCCTTGGCCGCCCACTCCGTACGCAGGAAGGCCAGCAGCCTGCGCGCTGCGGGAGTGCCGGCGGTCGGCGCCCACGCCAGCGCGATCTGTCGCTGATAGTTGTTGGGCGTCAACGGGATTTCCCGGACCTTGCGTGAGGTGTGCTCGTCGTGCGGCAGCAGCGCGATGCCCATCCCCCGGCCGACCAGCTCGCGGATGGTCGAGAATTCGGTGATCTCCACGGGCACGTGCGGAACGAAACCCGCGTCACGGCACCAGCTTTCCGTCGCCTGACGCAGGTGATAGCTGGCCTGGTTGGCGATGAAGGTCTCGTCGCGCAGTTCGTCCAGCCGAAGACGACGACGGGCCGCGAGCGGATGGGCCGCCGGTAACACGGCCCGGATGTGTTGTCCGCCGATCACCACATGTTCGACGCCGTCGGGCGGCGGGATCACCACGGCGACGTCGAGTGTTCCGGCCTTCAGATCCGCGGCGAGTTCACTGCCGTGCGCCTGCTTCATCTGCAGCCGGATTCCCGGTGCGCGCCGGTGGAATTCGGTGACCAGGTTCGGCACCACGCCGGCCCCCATCGTCAGGGGGAAGCCGAACCGGATGGTCCCGTGTTCGGGGTCGGCTTCGCCGGCGATCGTCTCGACCGTCGCTTCGAGCTCGCGCAATGGGCGCCGTGACTGTTCGGCAAGCTGCACCGCGACCGGTGTCAGGCGCACCGTCCGCCCCTCCTGGGTGAGCAGCCGGACACCGAGCATCTTCTCCAAGGCGTGGATGCGCCGACTCATCGATGACTGCGGAATACCCAGGCTGTCGGCGGCACGGGTCATGTGCCCGCCCTGGGAGTCGAGCTCTTCGAGCGCCCGAAGCTGCGGCGCGAGCAGGCTCATCCATTGATCCATATTCGGATGATAATCGCCTGAACATTCATTGGACGGATCGAATTCTCGGGGGTGATGCTGGAGTAACGAGACAAGGAGCAACCATGAACACCGTTGAACCGGAAGTCGCCGACGTCGTCCTCATCGGTGGCGGCATCATGTCTGCCACCCTGGGCGCCATGATCAGCACATTGGAACCACAGTGGCGCATTGTGTTGGTGGAGCGGGCATCCGACATCGCCACGGAGAGCAGCGGGCCGTGGAACAACGCCGGCACCGGCCACTCCGGCTACTGCGAACTCAACTACATGCCCGATCCCGAAGACGGCAGCGCGCCCGCGCAGATCGCCGCACAGTTCCAGTTGTCCCGCCGCTGGTGGGCACATCTGGTCGAGCAGGGCCTGCTGGCCCCGGCGACTTTCGTCCACGGCACGCCGCACATGGACGTGGTGTTCGGCGACCACGATGTGGCCTACCTCCGGCGCCGATTCGAAACCCTCAGCTCCGATCCGCTTTTCGCCGATCTGGAATTCAGCGACGACCCCGCGATCATCGCCGAATGGGCCCCGCTGGTGATGGCGGGCCGCGATCCGGCGCAACCGATTGCGGCGACCCGCCACCCCGGCGGCACCGATGTCGACTTCGGAGCGCTCACCCGCGGACTGACCCGCATCATCACCTCGAACGGCGGTGAGGTCCGGCTCGGCCATGAGGTGCGCCGGCTACGCCAGGACCCGGACGGCACCTGGTTGGTCGGCGGCCGACGTACGGAGTCGCACAACAGGTTTCAGCTGAGGGCGCGCCACGTGTTCGTCGGAGCCGGTGGGTTCGCCCTGCGGCTGCTGCAGCGCGCGCACGTTCCCGAGGTCCGCGGCTACGGTGTGCTGCCCGTCGGCGCAGCGTTCCTGCGGTGCGCGCAACCCGACGTCGTCGCACAGCACGATGCCAAGGTGTACGGCCAGGCAGCGATAGGAGCCCCGCCGATGTCGGTGCCGCACTTGGACAAACGCGTCGTCGACGGCAAGGGCTACCTCATGTTCGGCCCGTATGCGACGTTCAGCACCAAGCTACTCAAAGGCGGCAGGCTCACCGACTTCTTCACCACACTGCGGTGGCACAACCTGCATGTGCTGGCCGCCGCGGCCCTGCAGAGCCTGACCCTGGTGCGCTATCTGATCGGTGAGCTGCTCACCCCGCTCGGCGGCAAGATCAAACAGCTGCAACGGTTCTACCCGGAGGCCGACCCCGGCGACTGGGAGCTGATACCGGCCGGACAGCGGGCCCAGCTCGTCACACCGGACCCGAAGCGCGTCGGCGTGTTGCAATCGGGAACCGAGCTCGTCACGTCGGCCGACGGCACCATCGCAGGACTGCTGGGCGCCTCTCCGGGAGCCTCGACCGCCGTGCCGATCATGCTCGGCCTCCTGCAGCGGTGCTTCCCCGAGCGCTGGGCCGCCTCCTGGCAGTCCCGCATGAACGATGCCGTGGCCCCTCGGGACACTGCAGCGCTGCTCAGCCTCTGAACGGCGAATGGCCAGGTTTGCCCGGATCATCTCCGTGCGAACCTGGCCATTCAGCCTGTGAATCTAGTGGGCGAAGTGCCGCGCCCCGGTCAGGTACAGCGTGATGCCCGCAGCCGCGGCGGCCGCGGTCACTTCGTCGTCACGGACCGAACCACCCGGGTGCACAATGGCTTTCACGCCGGCGTTGGTCAGGGTCTGCAGACCGTCCGGGAACGGGAAGAACGCGTCGGAGGCAGCGACGGCGCCCTTGACGCGGTCACCGCCCCGCTCGACCGCCAGCCGCGCCGCGTCGACGCGGTTCACCTGGCCCATGCCGACGCCGACGGTGGCCCCGTTGGCAGCGACCACGATGGCGTTCGACTTCACCGCGCGGCACGCGCGCCAGGCAAACACCAAGTCGGCCAACGTCTCCGGGTCCGCCGGGCTGCCGGTCGCCAGGGTCCAGTTCAGCGGGTCGTCGCCCGTGGCATCGAGCGCGTCACGCTGCTGCACCAGCAGGCCACCGCTGACCTGACGGAACTCGGTGCCGCCGGGCTGCGGTTCGCTCGCCACCAGGATGCGAATGTTCTTCTTGCGGCTGAGGATTTCGACGGCGCCCGGCTCGAAGGCGGGAGCGACGATCACCTCGGTGAAGATGTCCGCGACGGTCTCGGCCATCTCCTCGGTCACGGCCGTGTTGGCCGCGATGACACCACCGAACGCGCTCAGCGGGTCGCACTCGTGGGCCTTGCGGTGCGCATCGGCAACCGAGATCGACGACACCGCAATGCCACACGGGTTGGCGTGCTTGATGATCGCCACGCAGATGTCCTCGTGGTCGAACGCCGCCCGCCACGCCGCGTCGGCGTCGGTGTAGTTGTTGTAGGACATCTCTTTTCCGTGCAGCTGCTCGGCCTGGGCCAGCCCCGGCCAGCCGGCGTCGTCGCTGTAGAGCGCCGCCTTCTGGTGCGGGTTCTCGCCGTAGCGCAGCACGTCAGTGCGACGCCATGTCGAACCGAGCCACGCGGGCATACCGGCGGCGGACGCCTCGTCGTCGCCGGGCACCAGCACCGACCCCATCCAGGATGCGACGGCCACGTCGTACTCGGCGGTGTGACGGAAAGCCAACGACGCCAACTTCTTCCGCTCTTCGAGCGTGAAACCGCCATCCCGGACGGCGGCCAGCACACCGTCGTACCCAAGCGGGTCGACGACGACGGCGACGCTGGGGTGGTTCTTGGCCGCAGCGCGGACCATCGACGGGCCGCCGATGTCGATCTGCTCGACGCACTCGTCCTCGGAGGCGCCCGACGCCACGGTCTGCGTGAACGGATACAGGTTCACCACAACGAGTTCGAACGCCTCGACCCCGAGCTCATCGAGCGCGGCGAGGTGCTCGGCCTTGCGGGTGTCGGCCAGCAGGCCGGCGTGCACGCGCGGGTGCAGCGTCTTGACCCGGCCGTCCAGCACCTCCGGGAAACCGGTGACCTCTTCGACGGGAGTCACCGGGATACCCTCGGCAGCAATGGTTTTCGCTGTCGAACCGGTCGACACCAGGGTCACCCCGGCCTCGTGCAGCCCGCGGGCCAGCTCGGCCAGGCCGGTCTTGTCGTACACGCTGATCAGCGCGCGCCGAATCGGTCGTCGCGTCATCCTATTGCTCCTCACCGCGGCACCCGATGGCCGCCTTTCGCCCACTCCACGTCACACCGCGGAGGGCCACCGCGGCGATCACATCTACCAACAGTCGTCGTTCGACGACTTTGATCCGCTCATGCAGCGACGATTCGTCATCGTCGTCGCGTACCGCCACCGGCTCCTGTGCCAGGATCGGGCCGGTATCGGTGCCGTCGTCGACCAGGTGCACCGTGCTGCCGGTGACCCGAACCCCGTAGGCGAGGGCCTCGGACACCGCGTGTGCGCCCGGAAACGACGGCAGCAGCGCCGGGTGGGTGTTGAGCACCCGTCCCTGGAAGCGCGCAAGAAATGCAGGTCCGAGGATCTTCATGAACCCGGCCGACACCACCAGATCCGGCTCGTGGGCCGCGACGGCGGCAGTCAACGCCGCGTCCCAGGCGGCCCGGTCAGCGTGGTCACGCAGCCGCGTGGTGAACGTCGCCGCCCCGGCGGCCGCCCCGATCTGCAGTGCCGGGCAGTCACGGTCCGCGCCGACGGCCACGACGCGCGCCGGGTAGTCGCCGACCGCCGCGGCAAGCACAGACTCGAGCAGCGAACCGGTCCCGGACGCCAGGACGACGAGCCGCGCCGGCGCAGTCGGGGGCACATGGACCGGTAGCTGCACGGGAGCAGCCTAGTGGCCGTCGTCGTCGACCACGAAATGCGCCTCAGGGTCCTCGTCCGGGTCGAAGGTGACGTGCTCACCGATGCGATCGGTGGTGCCGGATTGATAGGCCTCCGCCGGTGCCGGGGTCATGTCCGGTTCCGGACGTGCCGGCCGGCGTGGTTCGGCGGGTTTGGGCGCGGGTTCAGCATCCGGCTCCGGCGCAGTCTCGGCGGCCGGCTCGAATGCCGGGCCACCGGCGAAGTGCGAGTCGTCGTCCCCGTCCGCCGGGGCGGCCGACACGTCACCGATCAGCTTCTCGGTCACGGGCTCGTCATCGTCGACGACGTCTGCCGCCTCATCTTCGTACGGTTCCTCGTCAACCGGCGGGGCCGGCGCGACGGGTGCCGGCCGGGCCGGACGGCGGGTCAGGCCGCCCGCCATGGCCACCGTGAGACCGCCGATGGAGATGAACCACAGGAAAACCGCAGGCCCGAACGTCGTCTGATCGACGCCGAGCTCACCGAAGTTGCCCAGGCGACCACTGCCTGCGACCGCAAGCAGGACCATCATCACCGCAGCCAGGAGCGACGCCACCGCCAACTTGGCGAATGCAATCGGCCACGGGGCCGGGCGCCGCGAACACTGCTGGCCCACCGCCACGGCCGAGGCCGCCGCGATGATCAGCAGCGCCACCCATACCGGGCCCAGCGGAGGCGACGGCACGGCGGCGAGTACCGGCACGGCGGGCACATCACCGCCGAGCACCGTGAAAGAACTGAACGTGGCCAACCCCACGTGCACGCTCGAACCGACGGCCACCGCGGCGGCGCCGACCATCACGTTCGGGATGTACAGCGCAGACAGCACGGTCAGGCTGAGCTGGCCGAACACCGAATCGGTGATGCCGAAGAGGTCGTGCATGGTCGACCAGTGCACGACCATCGAGCCGACCGCGACCAATCCCGACAGACCGAGCAGCGCCAACACGCCGGCGACGGCCCCGCGCAACGCCTCCGGGAGCCAGTCCGGCAGGTGCGCATCGGTCAGCAGCCGTCCCTGCAGGCGCGAGCCGACACCGATGGCCGCGCCGACCGCGTGCACCGCCAGGACGCAGCCGAATGCCTGGAGGGCACTCGGGGTTTGCAGCTCGGTGAGCACCGACGACGCATCGTGGATCACCGCGATCGCGATCGCCGCGATCAGCAGTGGTCCACCGAGCGCCGACGCGACGATCCACCGGACCACGAACCAGGACGCACCCGGCCGCGTCGCCGCGGCCGTGGTGCGGGCCGTGCCCCAGACCATCGCCAGCAGCGGGGCCAGGGGCATCACGCCGAGCTCGGCGCCGCCGATCGACACCGGGACGCCGTGCACGCCCAGCCACATGCTGGCCATCGCGCCGAACGCGCCGGTCAGGTCGCTGTTGGCGATGACCAGCTGGATCAGCACCAGCGCGGCGATGATCGCCAGGGCGATGCCCGACGGGCCGAACGCAACCCGAAGCAGGTCACGCGCCTGACGCGTACCGACTGGTCGGTTATCCACTAGCTGGGTCACTCCTCGCGAGGTCGTCACTCGCGTGCCGCGAGCGCCCTAGCGATTATGACGAAGCCGGACCCGATTACTGCGGAGCCGGGGGTTGCTGGAAGGTCGTCGTCGGCTCCGAGCCGGATCCCGTCGAGCCCGGAACGCTGGGCGACGAGGTGAACGACGACGATCCGGCCGAGGCCTCGGACGCCGACGGACCCTGGCCCGACGACTGCTGCGGGGACGACGACTGGCCGGCCGACTGCTGCGGCTGACCGAAGGCCGGGAACCCGGTCGGCGGGGTCGGCGGACCCGAGTCGGCGCCGTGCTGCGACGCGCTCTGTGCGCCGGTGTAGCCGCCGATGGGACCGTTCTGGGACTGCGGCTGGTAGCCACCCTGCTGGCCGAAGTGCTGGCCGGTCTGCTGGCCGTACTGCTGCTGAGGCTGCTGGCCGTAGTACTGAGCCTGCGGGTTGTAGCCCTGCGCCGGTCCGCCGTAGTTGTACGGATCGGCCTGCGGACGCGGTGCGGGCGGCTGGATGACGCCGGCGTCCAGCAGCAGCGCCCCGACAGCGCTACCGGCCTGCAGCACCGACAGCGCGAGCACGACATAGAGGCCCCACTCGACCTCGATGCCCTTGGGCGCCTGCACGATCTCGTTGATCACCAGCAGCAGGGCCAGCACCGCGAGGATGGCGACCCACGACTTGAAGCTCTTCTGCTTGGGCAGGAGGCTGACGCCGGCGAGCAGCGCAGCCAGCACGGCGACGACGATCGGCGCCTGGGTCAGGATGCTGCCGGTGCCAGCATCCAGGCCTCCCGCACCCAACTGGGGCGCGAAGTTGAAGCCGAAGATGAGCAGGCCGAGCGCCGCGACCGCGATGGTCAGGTACTCCGGCAGTTTGCTCGGGCCGGCCGGCGCCGCAGGCGCAGCCGGGATCTGCTCGGGCAGACGGTTGAACTGCTGGGTCGGCCCGCCGTACTGGTTGCCGTACTGGCCGGGCTGCTGGGCGGGCGGGTAGCCGGGGTTACCGGGCTGGTACGTCATGACCTCTCCTGTACCTGTCGACTCGACCAACCACGCTAGCGCACTTCACTGAGGTCGCCCCGCATCAGTTCGACCCGCAGTGCACCGCCCTGACCGGCCGCGACGGTCCTGAGCAAACTCGCCGAGCCGTCACGCCGGGACGCGGATCGGCGCCTCCGCGGCGTCCTGTTCCGCCTCCTCGATTTCCCGCACCAACGGCAGCACCTTGGCTCCGAAGTACTCGATCTCCTCCTGGAAATGCAGGAAGCCGCCGAGGATCAGGTCCACGCCCCGTTTGCGGTAGGCAGCAATCCGTTCGGCGATCTGTTCCGGAGTTCCGATCAACTTGGTACGAAAACCGTCGTTGTACTGCACGAGGTCGTCGAAGCTCGAATCCGCCCACATGCCCTTCTTGTCACCGGTGGAGTTGCCGGCCTGCTGCACGGCCTGGCGGAATCCCTCGACGGCGGGCCGGTTGGCCTTCGCGACGATCTCCTTGAGGACCTCTTTCGCCTCTTTCTCGGTGTCGCGCGCGATGATGAATCCGTTCAGCCCGAAGCGGACCTCCCGGGCAACCTGACGGGCGTGGTCGCGGACGTCGACGACTTGCTCGGTCACGCCGTCGAAGTCCTTGCCGTTGGAGAAGTACCAGTCGGCGTAGTAGCCGCCGTTGCGGCGCGCCGCACTCGAGTTGCCGCCCTGGAACAGTTCCGGGTTGGGGCGCTCCGCCGTGTTGAGCGGCTTGGGCTTCAGCGTGAAGTCGTGGATCCGGTAGAAGTCGCCGCGGAAGTCGACGTCGTCCTCGGTCCAGATCTTGCGCAGCACCTGGAGGAATTCGGCGCTGCGGCGGTAGCGCTCGTCGTGTTCCAGCCAGGGCTCGCCCAGGTGCGTGAATTCGTCCTTGAACCAACCGGAGACGACGTTGACGGCGAAACGACCGTTGGAGAGGTGGTCGGCCGTCGCTCCCAGTTTCGCGAGCACCGCCGGCTGCCAGAGGCCGGGGTGAACGGCCGCAATGACTTTCAGCCGTTCCGTTGCCAGGAGCAGCGCGAGGCTGAAGCTCGTCGACTCGTGCTGATATTCGGCGCCGTAGCTGGCCTCGTACCGCACCTGGCTGAGGGCGTACTCGAAGCCGTTGTTCTCTGCGGTCTGCGCGAGCTTCTTGTTGTACTCGTAGTTCCAGTCGGTCCGCTGCTCGATGTCACTGGTCACCAGGCCGCCGCTGACGTTGGGCACCCAGTAGGCGAACTTGACGTGGTCGGCGATGCGTTCGGTCGTCATGGGCCCATGTGAACAAGCAAGCCCAGCCACCGTCGTGGGTAACGTTCGCGATGAAGTTATCTCCGGATCGGTTCACCGGCGCCCAGCGGCTGCACCGTGTCGGAAATTCCCAGGTAATGGGCCCACTTCGGCATTCTTGGCACCCACTCTTGCGCCCCATACTGAAACACGTTCTAATTCACCGTATGGACTACGGGCTCGTACTTTTCACCAGCGACCGCGGCATCAAGCCCGCCGCCGCCGCCAAACTGGCCGACGACCACGGCTTCACCACCTTCTATGTGCCCGAACACACGCACATCCCGATCAAGCGCCAGGCGGCCCACCCCACCACCGGTGACGAGACGCTGCCAGACGACCGCTACATGCGGACGCTGGATCCGTGGGTCGCGCTCGGCTCCGCCGCATCGGTGACGTCGCGGGTGCGGCTGTCGACCGCGGTGGCGCTGCCTGTCGAGCACGACCCGATCACTCTCGCGAAATCGATTGCGACACTGGATCATCTGTCCGGCGGCCGCGTCTCGGTCGGCGTCGGATTCGGTTGGAACACAGACGAACTCCAGGACCACAACGTCCCGCCGGCCCGCCGCCGCACCATGCTGCGCGAGTACCTGGAGGCCATGCGCGCGCTGTGGACCCAGGAAGAAGCCGAGTACGACGGCGAATTCGTGAAGTTCGGTCCGTCGTGGGCCTGGCCGAAGCCGGTCCAGTCGCATGTGCCGATCCTGGTCGGGGCGGCCGGCACCGAGAAGAATTTCAAGTGGATCGCCAAGTCGGCCGACGGCTGGATCACGACACCGCGCGACTTCGACATCGACGAGCCGGTCAAGCTGCTGCAGGACACCTGGGCCGCGGCCGGACGCTCGGGTGCGCCGACCATCGTCGCGCTGGACTTCAAGCCGGACGCCGACAAGTTGGCGCACTGGAAGAAGCTCGGTGTGACCGAGGTGCTGTTCGGGTTGCCGGACAGTGACGAGGCCACCGTGTCGGCGTACGTCGAGAAGCTGGCGAAGAAGTTGAGCGACTTCGGGATCTGAGGTTCTGCCGCGCCGAGATTGACGAATTGGTCGCTAATCTCTTGCAAGAACGACCATTTCGTCGATCTCGGCAACCAAGATCAGGCCATCACAGCCCGATTACCCTCGTCGGTCGAGGTGACGACGATCTTTGCGCCCAGCGGCTCGCCGTCGCACAGCAAGGCCATCAGTTCGGCATCGGTCGTGGTAGCCAGGAACCGGCTCCCGTCGGCGTCAAGGCGCCCGATGATGATGCCCGTGTTGGGAGTCCAGTCGTATCGGACGGTGTAGGTCTCGATGGTCGCGGGGCCGTTCGCATGCTCGGTGACGGCGATCGTCGGCCACGACGCGACCTCTGCGCACAATTCGGCGCTGTTGTCGGCGACCCAATCGGCAGGTTCGGTCGAATAGATGCCGACCGAGAACTTGCTGGCGATGCCGCCGTTCGCGCCCACCAATGCGAATTCGCCTGGGGCTTCCCGCATTCGGGTGACCGCTTCAGCGATGCCATGCAGCGAGTAGTTGTTTCCCGGGCCGCCGAAGTACGGCAGGCCGCCGGTCAATGTCAGACCCCGCGGATCGTCGGTCGCCAGGCCGACGCCGTCACAGATGTTGAACACCGGGAACGGGAAGCAGCTGTACAGGTCGAATGCCGAGACGTCGTCGATTCCAATTCCGGCCACCCGCAACGCTTCCTGCACGGCCAGCACTGATGCCGGGCTGGCACCGACATCGGTACGGTCGAGCAGCTTCTGCTCCTTCATGTCCGCATGACCACGCAAGTAAACCCACTTGGATTCCGGCACACCGAGTTTGCGCGCCGACTCCACGGACATCAGCAATGCGGCCGCACCCATGTTCACTTGGTCGCGGGCCACCATCAGCCGCGGGTAGGGGTCGCAGATCATCCGGTTCTTGTCGGTGACGGTCACCAGCTCGTCGACGGTGCGCTCCACCGGCGCCGACGAATACGGATTCTTGGCCGCGACTTTCGACATCGGGGCGAACAGCTCCCCCATCGCCTGTCGGTAGTCCTGCACGGACAGGCCAAGCCGTGCCCGCCGGGCGTTCTCCAAGAGGCCATACTGCACCGGCGCACCGATCAGCCCGTGCCGGACGGTGTACTCGTCGAAGATGCCGTCGTACCCGTAGCCGCGGTCCTCGAGCTGGCCGTCGATGGTCTCCGAGTGATCGGGCTTGTCATCCCGACCCTTGAAGTAGCGGATGCTGGACGTGTTTTCCGACCCCATGATCATCACGACGTCGGCGCGGCCGGCCACGATCTCGCCGGCGAATTCGGTGATCAGGTGTTGCGGGCTCTGCCCGCCGATGACTTCGAGCACGGCGCGGGCGGGATCAGCGCCGATGCGCTGCGCCACGGAGCGCGGGTAGTTGTTCGATTTGCCGAGCGGCGCCGGAACGTGGCCGGAGATCTCGAACTGCCGGGTGCCCGCGACTGTGTCGATAGCCGCGGCAACTGCGGTGACGTCGGCTCCGGTGTCCTGCAGTGCCGCCTGCGCGGCTGCCGCCGCGAGGTCGACCGAGGACATGCCGCGGTAGTCGGGGTCCTCAAGGCGCTCGGTGAACTGACCGACGCCCACGATCACCGGCGTACGCGGATCGACACCCATTACAAACCTCCAGACAACTGTTAATTCGACAGGCTAACCGATTGGGAGGCGACCGCGCATGACGGGTAGCTGGGCATTTACGCCAGAGCACACGTACAACAATTCAAACGTACAACTATCTAGACGTACAGCTAATTCGACGTACAATTGCCAGATGAATTGGCCCATCAGACCCATGTCCCTCGTGGTCGGCGGCGTCGTCCCGCCCGAGAACGTGGTGGGCCGCGTGCGCGAGCAGCAGGAAATCCTGGCCAGCCTGCCCGACGGTGGCGCTGCTCTCGTCGGCGACCGTCGGCACGGCAAGACGTCCCTGGCCCGACTCGTCGCGCACACCGCGCGGCTGCAGGGCCTGACGGTCGTCTCGGTCAGCGCCGAGCGGCAGACCTATGCCGAGTTCGTCACGGCTCTCGCCGCCGAGCTCGGCCGCGTCGACAACGCCCTGCGCCAGGAGGTCGACCGTTGGAAGGTCGCGGTTGGCACCGGGCCGTTCAAGTTCGAGCGGGTTCGCGCCGACGCCGCTCTCGACGATCTGTTGCAGCGCGCCGTCGCCCGCACCAAGGACGGCCCGTTGGTGCTGTTCATCGACGAGGTCACCGTGCTGGCCCGGAACCTCGAACGCGAAAAGCCGGGCGGCGGAGACGCGTTCCTGCACCTGCTGCGCCGGTTCCGCCAGGAACACTCCGGCCGCCTGGCCACCGTCCTGTCCGGTTCCATTGGCTTCCACCATGTCTCGGAAGACGCGCTCAGTTCGGTCAACGACATCCGCAAGGTCACGGTCGGCCCGATCCGCCACGACCATGCCACTTACCTCGCCGAGTGCCTGCTGCTCGGCGTGAACGTCCGGACCACCGACCGACATCTGGTCGCGGAATCCATTGCGGCGGCGGCAGAGAACGTGCCGTATTACATCCAGCACCTGGTCGCGGGCGCGGCACGAGAAGGGTCCGTCAAACCGGACCGCATCGCGGAGCTACTGTCCGCCGCCATCACCGATCCGCACGATCCCTGGGACCTGCGGCACTACCGCGACCGGCTGCGCAACTACTACGGCGACGACGCCCCTGCCATCGCCGGACTGCTCGACATCTACGCCCATGCCCCAACCCCGTTGAGTGTCAACGCAACACTGCAGTTCCTGAAGACCGAGGGCTCACCCATCACCGATCGCGACCAGTTGGTTTCGTTCATCGAGCGCCTCGAGCAGGACCACTATCTGCGTCGCGTCGGCGACGACGACTGCTTCGCCTCCGGCCTGGTGCAGTCGGCTTGGCGAGCCATGAGGCGGTAGGCCATGACCCACCCTGCGTTCTCACCTGGCACCGTCGACCCCGACGAACTCGACGCCCGCACCGTCGGCCGCGGGCCCCTGCTGAAGCGGTTGACGGATCGCATCGTCAGCTCCGCGCAGGACGGCTCCCGGCCGCACACCTTGCTCATCGCACCTCGCGGCGCTGGTAAGACCCACACGCTTCGGGTCGCGATCCATCGCGCGCTGAAACACCGCAAGGCCGCCAAAGCCACACTGCTGCTGACACTTCCCGAGGACGCCCTGGCCATCGGCAGCTATCCGGACCTGCTCGTCGAACTGCTGCGCACGCAGGGCTCGGAAATACTCGGACGAGCCCAGGAGCTTCGCGGCGACGCACTGGAGCTGGAACGGGAAATCCTCGACCTGGCCGCCGGCCGTATGGTGTTGGTCGCGATCGAAAACGCCGACCGCATCTTCGACGCCATCGGCGAGGCGGGCCAGGGCAGTTTTCGCGCCTGGGTCGAAACATCCACCGCCGTCTTGGTTTTCGCGACGTCTCCGGCGCTGTTCCCGGCAGTCTCGTCCCGCACCCACCCGTGGTACGGCTCGTTCATCATCGAGGAACTACCCGACCTCGCGGACACTGACGTCGCCGAGTTCCTCACGCAGCACGCCCGCGATCGCGGATTGGCCGCGTACGTCGAGACTTCCGAGGGGCGGACCAAGGTCGGCGCGACCGCCCAGATCATCGGCTGGTCACCGCGTAACTGGCAGATCATCGCCGAGACCGTCGACCGCGCCGCACTGGAAAGCGTCACTCCCGCTGCCGACGCGGTATTGGAACAGCTGACGCCGCATTATCAGCAGTTGCTGTGGCAGCTTCCGGCCGGCGAACAACGCCTGATCGTCGAACTGGCCCGCGCCGACGGCGCCCGCACTGTCACCGATCTCTCTGCCGCCGTGGGCATTTCGAACCAGTCGGCGTCAGCGGCGCTGGGCCGCCTCACGGCCGGCGGCTGGGTCCGCGCCGCCAAAGCGGACTCCGGCGACCGTCGCGCCACCTGGTACGACCTCTGCGATCCACTGCTCCGGCACTACGTGCACTACCGCGAGCGCCGCCAGCGCTGACGCGGCCAATGTGCAGCCAGAGCGCCCCACTGCCGGGATCTGCGATCTGTTTGCACACTCGCATCGTCAGCCGCATTCGCGCGAAACACAACAGGCCCCCACCAGAAGGTGGGGGCCTGTTGCGCAGAAAGAAATTACAGCGACTGCAGGATCTCGCGAGCCAGTGCAGCGGTGGCCGACGGGGTCTTGCCGACCTTCACGCCGGCAGCCTCGAGGGCTTCCTGCTTGGCGGCGGCGGTGCCCGACGAGCCCGAGACGATGGCGCCGGCGTGGCCCATGGTCTTGCCCTCCGGAGCGGTGAAGCCCGCGACGTAGCCGACGACCGGCTTGGTGACGTTGGCCTTGATGTAGTCGGCGGCACGCTCTTCGGCGTCGCCACCGATCTCGCCGATCATCACGATGACCTTGGTCTCGGGGTCCTTCTCGAACGCCTCGATGGCGTCGATGTGGGTGGTGCCGATGACCGGGTCGCCGCCGATGCCGATGGCGGTCGAGAAGCCGAAGTCACGCAGCTCGTACATCATCTGGTAGGTCAGGGTGCCGGACTTGGAGACCAGACCGATCGGGCCCTTGCCGGTGATGTTGTTCGGCGTGATGCCGACCAGCGCCTCACCGGGGGTGATGATGCCCGGGCAGTTGGGGCCGATGATGCGGGTCTTCTGACCCTTCTCGACGTTGTAGGCCCACGCGTACGCGCTGTCCTGCACCGGGATGCCCTCGGTGATGACGACCAGCAGCGGGATCTCGGCGTCGATGGCCTCGATGATGGCGTCCTTCGAGAAGGCCGGCGGCACAAAGGCGATCGACACGTCGGCGCCGGTCTCCTTCATGGCCTCGGCCACCGTGGCGAACACGGGCAGCTCGATGTCGTTGCCGTCCTTGTCGACGTGCGAGACCTTGGTGCCGGCCTTGCGGGCGTTCACGCCACCGACGACCTGGGTGCCGGCCTTCAGCATCAGCTTGGTGTGCTTGGTGCCCTCACCGCCGGTGATGCCCTGGACGATGACCTTGGAATCCTTGTTCAGGAAGATAGACATAAGTTGTTGGCTCCCTTACTTGTTCGCCAGCTCGGCGGCTTTGTCGGCACCGGAGTCCATGGTCTCGGCCTGGATCACCAGCGGGTGGTTGGCCTCGGCCAGGATGCGGCGGCCCTCTTCGACGTTGTTGCCGTCGAGACGGACGACCAGCGGCTTGTTGGCCTCGTCGCCCAGCATTTCCAGGGCCTTGACGATGCCGTTGGCGACGGCGTCACACGCGGTGATGCCACCGAAGACGTTGACGAAGACGCTCTTGACCTGGCTGTCGCCCAGGATGACGTCCAGACCGGCGGCCATCACCTCGGCCGAGGCGCCACCACCGATGTCCAGGAAGTTGGCGGGTTTCACGCCGCCGTGGTTCTCGCCGGCGTACGCGACGACGTCCAGCGTCGACATGACCAGGCCGGCACCGTTACCGATGATACCGACGGCGCCGTCGAGCTTGACGTAGTTGAGGTCGTGCTCCTTCGCCTTGAGCTCGAGCGGGTCGGTGGCTTCCTTGTCCTCGAACTCAGCGTGGCCGGGCTGACGGAAGTCGGCGTTGGCGTCCAGGGTGACCTTGCCGTCGAGGGCGAGAATCTGGTCGTCGGGGGTGCGAACCAGCGGGTTGACCTCGACCAGGGTGGCGTCCTCGGCGACGAAGACCTCCCACAGCTTCTGGATGGTCACGGCTGCGGCGTCGAGCACCTCGGCGGGCAGGTGGCCCTTCTCGGCGATCTCGCGGGCGAAGGCCAGGTCAACGCCCTTGACGGCGTTGACGGGAACCTTGGCGAGACGCTCCGGCTTGGTGGCGGCGACCTCTTCGATCTCCATGCCGCCCTCGACAGAGCACATGGCCAGGTAGGTGCGGTTGGCGCGATCGAGCAGGAAGGAGATGTAGTACTCCTCCGCGATGTCGCTGGCCTCCGCGACGAGCAGCTTCTTGACGATGTGGCCCTTGATGTCCAGACCGAGGATGTTCTGCGCGTGCGTGAGGGCGTCCTCCGGGGTGGCGGCGTACTTCACGCCACCGGCCTTGCCACGGCCACCGACCTTGACCTGCGCCTTGATCATGACGGGCTTGCCGATCTCTTCGGCGATCGCCTTGGCGTCATCGGCGGACTCGGTGACCCGGCCCGGTGTAGTAGGGACGTTGTGCTTGGCGAACAGCTCTTTCGCCTGGTACTCGAAGAGATCCATGAGCTCTGAGAAATCCCGTTCTGTCTGCGTTGACGGTTGAATTCACTTCAGCATTGGGCCGCACTGGCTCGCTCGGCACTTTAGCCACGTACTAATGAGTAGCCAGCACCGCCTACTACCCATGTGGTACATCTCACCTGAGAGCAACCAGTGAGGCAAATCACAGTTCCCGGCCAATGACATCTATAGGTTGCCAATCGGTTCTGATTTTCAGTACCGTCATGGGCGGTCTCGGTAACGGTACGGTCACGGAGCAAAGGAATTTTCGGTTGGCTGAGCACGATTCGTCGGTAACTCCCCTCGGAGAGGCGACGAACGCCGGCAACACTGAGAACGCTGCCCGCACCACCATCAAGCTATCCCGCGCTGTGAGCCCTGCTGAAGTGACCGACATCATCCCGTTCAACGAGTTCGGTGACCTGCACGATCTGGACCTCTCCGAGAGCGCGTTCGACCGCGATTCCCGCGTCAACGCCGCCCCCGAGCTCGACGATCTGAACGACACCGACGACGAGACTCCCCTGACTCTGACTGTTCCGGCCGAATTCCGGCAGCCCGAGGGCGCGCAGCGCCTCTCCGCGAGCGCCTACCGCGACAGCCACACCGACACCAGCAACGGTCTCGACGACACGGACGTCATCGATCTGCGCGCGAGCCGTGGCACCCATCGCAAGCCTGAGCCCGTCAATGGCGTGAAGGGCCGCCTGGTCGCCGCCGCCATGGCCGTCGGCGCCACCGCTGCCGCCGGGTACTCGATGATGACCAGCGCCGACCAGCCGACCAGCACGAAGCTGGCCGCCGACCAGGTCGTCCGCGCGGACGGGTCGACCGGATCCTCGGACGGCATCCAGATCGTCAACGTCGAACCCGCCGCCGCGTCCGGCGCGGTGCACGCCCAGGAACTCGCCAACGGCGCGGCGTTCGCGCAGGAACGCGCCGAGCGCGAAGCCCGGCTGGCCCGCCCGCTGTTCGTGATGCCGACCAAGGGCGTGTTCACCTCCGGCTTCGGTTACCGCTGGGGCGCGTTGCACGGCGGTATCGACATCGCCGGCCCGATCGGTACGCCGATCGTCGCCGTCTCCGACGGCGTCGTCGTCGCTGCAGGCCCGACCGCTGGTTACGGCGCGTGGGTCAAGGTCCGTCACTCGGACGGGACCGTCACGCTGTACGGCCACGTCAACACCTGGGTCGTCTCGGTCGGCCAGCGGGTTTTCGCCGGCGACCAGATCGCCACCATCGGCAACCGCGGCAACTCGACCGGCACGCACTGCCACTTCGAGGTGCTCATGGGCGGCAGCCAGCGCATCGACCCCGTGCCGTGGCTGGCACAGCGTGGCCTGAGCCCGGGTAACTACGTCGGCTGATCCGTGACGGACAACAACGCCGACGGGCCAGCCCAGACGCATTCGTCCGACCCCACCCAATCTTTCGGACGTCACTCTGACGACGAACCCAGAACGGGGTTGATCCGGCGCGCGCCGACGGGAGCCTTTCCCGTCACCGACGCACCGCCCACCAGCATCATCCGCCGCACACCCACTGGTTCGATACCCGTCGTCGACGCTCCTCAAACGAGTGTCATCGAGCCCGCGACCGGTCTCATTTCCGCCGAGCCCGCGACCGGCCTGATCCGGGCCGAGGATGCCCCCGCGACCACGTTCATCCCGGCCTCGGGCCCCGCTCCGGCAGCGGCTCCCGAGTCGGCTCCGACGCCGACACCGAAGCCGCCGCCCGGGCCGTTCGCCGCCTGCGCCACTGCCACGGCGTGCATCTTGAGTGGCTGGGCGACGGCCGTCATCGCCACTTCACTGATCGCCGGGTGGTGGCGCACCGATCCGCTGTTCTGCGTCGCCATCGGCTTCCTCGCCGCCGTCGGCTGCGGCGCCACCATCGGCGGGCAGATCGCCGTCCTGCTGCGGCGCCGCACGGGCCGGGTCGTGGTGGTGGTCGGCGCCTTGGTGACGCTGGTGATCTTCGCCAGTTTGTTCGTCGCCGGGGCCAAACTGCCGCCGATCGTCTACGGCATCCCGGTGCTGCCGATCGCCAGCATGGTGCTCGCGATGCTGCCCGTTACCGGCCGCTGGTGCACCAAAACCTGACGCGCCGAAGCGAATCCGGCTAAAAATCAGCGAGATCGCACCGTCCGACTTTCGCGCGCGCCGACGCTAAAGCTTCTGTACCGGAGCGTGGTTGTGCATCAGTTTGACCCGGCCGGAGCTGCCGAAGTCGATGAGCGACATGGCCGATTCGCCGACACCACTGACCTCTTCGACGCGGCCCAGGCCGTACTTGTCGTGCGTGACACGGTCACCTGGCGAGAGCACCACCAACGGCTTGTTGCGGTTCGGCGCCGGCCGCATGGGCGACGGACGTCCACCACCGAGGCCACCACCCGATCCGCCGGACCCGTAACCCCGCGGCGCCGACAGCGATGGTGGCGGCTCGATGCGACGCCAGTCGATGAGCTCCTGCGGAATCTCCTGCAGAAAGCGCGATTCCGGGTTGAGCATGGGCTGCCCCCACGACGAGCGCACCTTGGCGCGGCTGAGGTACAGCCGCTGGCGGGCCCGGGTGATGCCGACGTACGCCAGCCGGCGTTCCTCGGACAATTCGGTCGGGTCGCCGAGGGCCCGCATGTGCGGGAACATGCCGTCTTCCCAGCCGGTCACGAAAACCACGGGGAATTCGAGGCCTTTGGCGGTGTGCAGCGTCATCATCGTGACGACGCCGTCGCCGTCCTCGGGGATTTCGTCGGCGTCCGCCACCAGCGAGACCCGTTCCAGGAACGCGGCCAGCGCTCCGGTGTCGGCGACGTCCTCGTCCAGTTCCTCTTCCTGCAACGCCTGCGCGTTGGCCAGGTCGGTGCTGAATTCGTGTGCGACGCTGACCAATTCGTTCAGGTTGTCGAGCCGCGCCTGGTCCTGCGGGTCGCTGGACGCTTCCAGTTCGCGGCGGTAGCCCGTGCGGTCCAGCACCGTCTCGACCAGGTCACCCAGCTCGCCGTCGAGCCCGCCGCGCAGGCTGTCCATGAGCTCGACGAAACTGGCGATCGCCTTCTCCGAGCGGGAGTTCAGCATCGGCACCCGGCCCTCGGCGGCGGCCTGCAGCGCGTCACTGAAGCTGGCGCCGGTGTTCTCCGCGTACACCGCCACGCAGGCCTCGGCGCGGTCACCGATGCCGCGGCGGGGGGTGTTGAGGATGCGCCGCAGGCTCACCGCGTCGCCGGGATTGTCCAGCACCCGCAGGTACGCGACGATGTCGCGAATCTCCTTGCGCTCGTAGAAGCGCATGCCCCCGACGACTTTGTACGGGATGCCGGCCCGGATGAAGATGTCCTCCACGGACCGCGACGAGTTGTTGGTGCGGTAGAACACCGCGATGTCGCCGTAGCTGTACTTGGTGTCGATACCGCTGCCCTTGGTGGTCAGCGTGTCGATCTCCTCGGCGATGAACCGGGCCTCGTCGTGCTCGTTGTCGGCGACGTAGCCGACGATCAGCTCGCCCTCGCCGGCGTCGGTCCACAGCTTCTTGTCACGGCGTCCGGCGTTGCGGCTGATGACGCCGTTGGCGGCCGACAGGATGTTCTGCGTGGAACGGTAATTCTGTTCCAGCAGAATGGTTTTCGCATTCGGGAAGTCGCGCTCGAAATCCTCGATGTTGCGGATGGTCGCGCCGCGGAACGCGTAGATGGACTGGTCTGCATCACCCACGACGCACAGTTCGGCGGGCGGGACGTCGTCGGCGCCTTCGGGCGCGTGGTGCCCGACGAGCTCGCGCACCAGCACGTACTGGGCGTGGTTGGTGTCCTGGTACTCGTCGACCAGGATGTGCCGGAAGCGCCGCCGGTAGTACTGCGCGATCTGCGGAAAGCTCTGCAGCACAGCGACGGTCTCGCCGATCAGGTCGTCGAAGTCCATGGCGTTCGCCGCCCGCAGCCGGCGCTGGTATTCGCCGTAGACCTCGGCGACGATCTTCGGCAGGTCCTCGTCGGCCTCCGACGCCTCCGACGCCGCCTGCAGCGGGTCGATCAGTTCGTTCTTCAAGTTCGAGATCGCGGTCGCGAGCATGCGCGGCGAGTACCGCTTGACGTCGAGGCCCAGGTCCTTGCCCACCATCATCAACAACCGGCGCGAGTCGTCGGCGTCGTAGATGGAGAAGTTGGAGTTGAGCCCCGGGAGCAGCGAGGCCTGGTTCCGGAGGATGCGGACGCAGGTGGAGTGGAACGTCGACACCCACATGGACTTGGCGCGGGGGCCGATCAACTGGACGACGCGCTCACGCATCTCGGCGGCGGCCTTGTTGGTGAACGTGATGGCCAGGATCTGGCCGACGCCGACGTCGCGGTTGGCCAGCAGGTAGGCGATGCGCCGGGTCAGCACGGCGGTCTTGCCCGAGCCGGCGCCGGCCACGATCAGCAGCGGCGAACCCTCGTGCAGAACCGCTGCACGCTGCTGCGGGTTGAGGCCGTCCAGAAGCTGATCGATGTCGGGGGCTGTGCTCGTCATATCAGCTCAAACTTACCGCCGGGGTGCGACAAGCCACGCATTTCCCCGGTCGCTTCGGTCGCCTCTTTGCGCTGGCACCGGCCGGGATGGCACACTCGGAGCGTGCTCAATGCGCAGCAGCGATTTTTCTACGGGTACCGGACGCCGGTACCCGGGGTTTAGCTGCTTCCCTTCAGCCCCGTGGTCCGCATCCGGATCCGGGGCTCGTTTGTTGTGTGAGGCCTGAATTCGGATGACACCAGAATCCACCAACAGCGAGGAAACCATGTCGACCGAAACTGAACTCCCCAACATCGACGAGCTCCGCCTGGAGATCGACGAGCTGGACGCCACCATCCTGGCGGCCGTCGCCCGTCGCACCGAGGTCTCCAAGATGATCGGCAAGGCCCGCATGGCCTCCGGCGGCACCCGGCTGGTGCACAGCCGCGAGATGAAGGTCATCGAGCGCTACAGCGAGCTGGGCCCCGAGGGCAAAGACCTCGCCATGCTGCTGCTGCGTCTCGGCCGCGGCCGCCTCGGCCACTGACCTCCGCTCACTGACCAAACTTCCCGCACCAAACTTCCCGCGAGCGGCCGTGTCTGTACGGCGACACACCGACTTCGGTGTGTGCTTTGCGCACGTTGGCGCCTGGTGAGCGGCCGTGTCTGTACGGCGACACACCGACTTCGGTGTGTGCTTTGCGCACCCTCGCGGCCGGTGAGCGGCCCCATTTGTACAAGCAACCACGGCGTGTTGCGTACAGACACGGCCGCTCGCGCCAAGGGTGAGGGGCGTCAGGGAGTCAGGGCGATGTACTTGGTGTCGAGGTACTCCTCGATGCCTTCGGTGCCGCCTTCGCGGCCGAAGCCTGACGACTTCACCCCGCCGAACGGCGCCGCCGGGTCCGAGATGACGCCCCGGTTGACGCCGACCATGCCGGACTCCAGCGCCTCGGACACCCGCAGCGCCCGGTCCAGCGACTGCGTGTAGATGTAGGCCGCCAGACCGTACTCGGTGTCGTTGGCCGCAGCGATCGCCTCGTCCTCGGTGTCGAATCCCGTCACGGGAGCGACGGGCCCGAACACCTCCTCCTTGAGGATGCGGGCATCGGCAGGGACGTCGGCCAGGACCGTCGCGGGATAGAAGTAGCCCGGACCGCCCGGGGCCGTGCCGCCGACGGCGACGGTCGCGCCGCGCGACACCGCGTCGGACACCAGGTCGGTGACGGTGCCGAGCTGCTTGGCGTTGATCAGCGGGCCGAGCGTCGCGTTCTCGTCCAGGCCGTTGCCGAGGGTGAACTCGCTCATCCGCTGTACCAGCTTCGTGGTGAACTCCTCCCGCACCGCGTTGGCGACGTGGAAGCGGTTGGCCGCCGTACAGGCCTCGCCGCCGTTGCGCATCTTGGCGAGGATCGCGCCGTCGACAGCCGCATCGATGTCGGCGTCGTCGAACACCACGAACGGCGCGTTGCCGCCGAGCTCCATCGACATGCGCAGCAGCTTCTCGCCACCCTGTTGCACGAGCGCCCGGCCGACGCCCGTCGACCCGGTGAAGGTCAGCTTCCGCAGCCGGCCGTCGTCCATGAGCGCCTTTGTCAGTTCACCCGGGCTGGTGGTGGGCAGCACGGACAGGACGCCCTTGGGCAGGCCGGCGTCGGCCATCAGCTTGGCCAGCAGCAACATGGTCAGCGGCGTTTCGGCGGCGGGCTTGACCAGCATGGTGCAGCCGGCCGCCAGGGCCGGGCCGATCTTGCGGGTCCCCATGGCCAGCGGGAAGTTCCACGGTGTCACCGCGTAGCACGGGCCGACGGGCGACTTGGTGACGACGATGCGCCCGGTGCCGGCCGGGCTCGGGGTGTAGCGGCCGCCGATACGGACGGCCTCTTCGGCGAACCAGCGGAAGAACTCGGCGCCGTATTTCACTTCGCCGCGGCTCTCGGCCAGCACCTTGCCCATCTCGAGCGTCATCAGTGTGGCCACGTCCTCGGCGCGGGCGGTGATGGTCTCGAACACCGACCGCAGGATCTCGCCGCGCTCACGCGCGGGGGTTGCCGCCCACTCCTTTTCGACGGCTGCCGCGGCATCGAGTGCGGCGACGCCGTCCTGCGGGGTGGCGTCGGCGACGTGGGCGATGACGTCCTCGGTAGCCGGGTTGAGCACTTCGAATGTGGATTGACCGGCGCGCTCCTCACCACCGATCCAGAGGCCAGTCGGGACAGACGACAGCAGCGCGGCGATGTCCATACACCCATCATGTACGGCGGCGTTTCCTACGTCACACTAGGGTTTGAGGCATGGCTGATCACTCCCCCGCTGCCGACATCTCGACCACCTCAGCCTGGGAGGCGCTCACCGCGCACCACGCCGCGGTCGAGGCGACCACGCTGCGCGAGCTGTTTGCCGACGACCCGGACCGCGGCCGCGAGCTGACGCTGACCGTCGGCGACCTGTACATCGACTACAGCAAGCACCGGGTGACCAGGGAAACCCTTGCACTGCTGCTGGATCTGGCCCGTGCGGCCGGCCTCGAGGAGCGGCGCGACGCGATGTTCGCCGGTCAGCACATCAACACCTCCGAGGACCGCGCCGTGCTGCACACCGCGCTGCGGCTGCCGCGCGGCGCCTCGTTGGTGGTCGACGGCCAGGACGTCGTCGCCGACGTGCACTCGGTCCTCGACGAAATGGGCACCTTCACCGACCGGCTGCGCAGCGGTGAGTGGACCGGGGCCACCGGTCAGCGCATCACGACCGTCGTCAACATCGGTATCGGTGGTTCCGACCTGGGACCGGTGATGGTCGACCAGGCACTGCGCCACTACGCCGACGCGGGCATCACGGCGCGCTTCGTGTCGAACGTCGACCCGGCCGACCTGGTGGCCAAGCTCGACGGACTCGACCCTGCCACAACACTTTTCATCGTCGCCTCCAAGACGTTCTCGACGCTGGAGACGCTGACGAACGCCACTGCCGCCCGGCGCTGGCTCGTCGCCGCGCTCGGTGATGACGCCGTCGCCAAGCACTTCGTCGCGGTGTCGACCAATGCAAAGCTGGTGTCGGAGTTCGGCATCGACACCGCGAACATGTTCGGTTTCTGGGACTGGGTCGGTGGCCGCTACTCGGTGGACAGCGCCATCGGGCTCTCGGTGATGGCTGTCATCGGCAAGGAGCGGTTCGGTGAGTTCCTGGCCGGCTTCCATCTGGTCGACGAGCATTTCCGCGCCGCGCCGCTGGAGGCGAACGCGCCGGCGCTGCTCGGGCTCATCGGCCTGTGGTACTCGGATTTCTTTGGCGCACAAGCACGTGCGGTGCTCCCCTACTCCAATGACATGGCCCGCTTCGCCGCTTACCTGCAGCAGCTGACCATGGAGTCCAATGGCAAGTCGGTGCGCGCCGACGGCACGCCGGTGAGCACCGACACCGGCGAGATCTTCTGGGGCGAGCCGGGAACCAACGGCCAGCACGCCTTCTACCAACTGCTGCACCAGGGCACCCGGCTCGTGCCGGCGGACTTCATCGGCTTCAGCGAGCCGACCGACGACCTGCCCACCGCCGACGGCACCGGCAGCATGCACGACCTGCTGATGAGCAACTTCTTCGCCCAGACGCAGGTGCTCGCGTTCGGCAAGACCGCCGACGAGATCGCCGCTGAAGGCACGCCGGCCGACGTCGTCCCGCACAAGGTGATGCCCGGAAACCGGCCCACCACTTCGATTTTGGCGACCAAGCTGACGCCGTCGGTGGTCGGTCAGCTGATCGCGCTGTACGAACACCAGGTCTTCACCGAGGGCGTCATCTGGGGCATCGACTCGTTCGATCAGTGGGGCGTCGAACTCGGCAAGACCCAGGCCAAGGCCCTGCTGCCGGTCATCACGTCCGAGGCCGCGCCGGCCCCGCAGTCCGACAGCTCCACCGACGCCCTGGTGCGCCGCTACCGCACCGAGCGCGGCCGCACGGCGTAGCTGGGGCCCTGGCGAGATTTCCTAGGGAGATCCCTTATTTCGCGCAGCCCCGGAGATTCATAGCGTTTGACATGGGCAGGGACCCACCGACACCGCACGGAGTCGGCCCAGCGGACCTGGAGGAACGCACATGTCACGTTCGATTGCGCAAGGAACGGCCGCTCCGGCGGTGTTCGCGGTGATGGTCGCGGGTCTCGGAGGTATCGGCCCCGCGGCCGCGATACCGATGGTGCCGCTGGTGCCGCCATGCGGCCTCCACCACTACTGGCACTTGCCGGATCTTCTGACCATCCACCAGGACAACGACCTCGACGTGCTCGTGACGTTCGAAGGAGGCACACCAGCCCGTGCCCAGTACACCGCCAAAGATGGCCGACTCATCACCGGTCGTGGCGATGCGGAGCGGCGCGGCGAGACAAGCGACTTCCAGTTCGCGATTCGATGGCGCGAAACCGGCGGCTCAAACAACTACAGCGTGCACATCGCCGATGACGGCTCCATGAGCGGCAGCACGATCAACGAGCACTTCGTCAGCAACTACTGGACCGGATCGCCGAAAGCGACGTGCTGACCGCACCCACCTACGCCCCGTTTCCGTGGCGGCGTTCTGCCGCCACGGGCAGAGGGCGTCAGGCGAAGTACTTGGTGAACCGCGGCGGCACCAGCTTCATCACCTCGACCAGCGGCCACCACGGCCAGCCGGGGACGACGGCGCGGCCCTTCTCCTTCTCGATTGCGTCGACCATGGCCTTCACGCCGGTCTCGTTGTCGACCATGAGCATCGTGGAGCCGGCTTTCGCGGTCATCTCCGACTCGATGTAGCCGGGCTCGAGGACCGTGACCTTGATGGGTCCGGACGGGTACTCGGCACGCAGCGACTCACCCAACGACGTGACGCCGGCCTTGCTCGCCGCATACGCGGCCTTGAACCCGGGCACCCCGACATTGCCGAGCACCGACGACACCAGGACCAGATGGCCGCGGCCCGCGGCCTTGAACATCTCCAGTGCCGTTTCGATCTGCACCAGCGCCGCAACGAGATTCGTCTCGATGGTTGCCTTGTTGGCCCACAGCTTGCCACCGCCCAGCGGGTAGCCGTTGCCGATGCCGGCGTTGACGATGACGCAGTCGATACCGCCGAGTTGGTCGGACAGCTCCTCGAACACCTTGGGCACCTGGTCGTGGTCGTTGACGTCCAGCGCCGCGATGGCCACCGTCACCCCGGGGTACTGCGCCGTCAGTTCGGCCTTCAGTTCTTCCAGGTTGTCCAGCCGGCGAGCGCACAGCGCGAGGTCGCGGCCCTTGGCGGCGAACTGCCGGGCCATACCGGCGCCCAGGCCCGAGCTCGCGCCGGTGATGAGGATCTTCTGCCGAGTCATGCCTGCAGCGTAACCAACTCGACACCTGTCAAGAAAGGTTGCATGGTGCAGGATCGAAGGATGAAGCTCGCCGCCCTGTTGATTGCCGCCATGGGCATGACGTGGCTGCCGCTCGCCCACGCCGACGACGATCAGCTGTTCCGGCTGGTTGACACCGCCGCCCAGCGGCTGCAGACCGCCGATCCGGTGGCCGCCGTCAAGTGGATCAGCGGCGGCTCGATCGAGGATCCCGCACGGGTGCAGCAGGTGCTGAATGCGGTCGGCGCCCAGGCCACCGCGTCCGGCGTCGACCCGGTGTTCGTGCGGCAGGTGTTCACCGATCAGATTCACGCCACCGAGGGCATCGAGTACCTGCGGTTCAGCCAGTGGAAGTTCGATCCGGCCGCGGCTCCCACCACCGCCCCGGATCTGTCCGAATCACGCACGGCGATAGACGGTTTCAACCGCACCATGGTCGCCGAGCTGGCGGCACACCAGAGTGTCCTGCACGGCCCTGGATGCCCGGGTGCGGTGGACGCCGCTCGAACACAAGTCACCGAGCAACGGCACCTCGACCCGCTGTACCAGCAGGCACTGGTGGCGGCGACCAAGAACTACTGCAACTGAATCACTTGAGCAGTTTCGACATCCGCCGGTCGGCCAGCACCTTGCCGCCGGTCTGGCACGTCGCGCAGTACTGAAAAGACTTGTCCGCGAAGGACACTTCCCGGACGGTGTCACCGCAGACCGGGCACGGCAGCCCGGTTCGGGCATGGACCCGGAGCCCAGAGCGCTTCTCCCCCTTGAGGGTTGCCGCCCCCTGCCCGACCGATCGGGTCACCGCATCGGTGAGCACCGAGATCATCGCGTCGTGCAGCGCACTCAGTTGTTCGGGCGTCAGCTTGCCCGCGGTCGCGAACGGCGAAAGTTTGGCCACATGCAGAATTTCGTCGCTGTAGGCGTTGCCGATCCCGGCGATCACGCGCTGATCGGTGATGACGTTCTTGATCCGGCCGGTGTTGCCGGCCAGCACCGCTGCCAACTCCGCCGGCCCGAGCGATAGCGCGTCCGGACCCAGCGTGGCGATCTGCGGCACGGCCAATGGATCGTTCACGAGCCAGACCGCCAGCCGCTTCTGGGTCCCCGCCTCGGTGAGGTCGAAACCCGGTGCCTCACCCGGCTTTCCGAGATGCACCCGCAGCGCGATCGGGCCCTTGCCCGGTTTCAGCGGCGCGGCCGCCAGCTTCTCCGACCAGCGCAGCCAGCCCGCCCGTGACAGGTGGGTGATCAGGTGCAGGTCGCCGACCTGCAGCCCCAGGTACTTGCCCCAGCGGTTGGCGCCCGTCACCTCCTTGCCGTACAACGCCGTCGGCGGCGGGTCGAAGGTTTTGAGCACCGACAGGGCGGAGACGTCGACGCGGCCCACCGGCAGTCCGACCGCATGACGACGCAGGTGATCGGCGAGCGCCTCGACCTCGGGAAGTTCCGGCATGGGTTCAGGCTAGCGACTGGATGTACCGCATGCTGTACACATGGCAGACCGCTCGGCGCCCGCCCCGGCCACCAATCCGCTGCGACGCATGCTGGTCATCAACAGCGTGCCGCGTCGCTGGCCGTTCGCACTGCGGGCGTCGATCTGCATGGTGGTGCCGATTCTCGCCGGGTGGGCGGCAGGAGACGTGCCGGCCGGGCTGGTCGCCACCATCGGTGGTTTCACCTCGCTGTACGGCAGCGGACGGCCGTATCTCAACCGTGCGATGTATCTCGGCGCCATCGCGGTCTCGTTCGCGGTGGTCGTGGCGCTCGGCGACTGGGCGGCGGCAACCCCGTGGTCGGCGGTTCTCGTGGTGAGCGTCATCGCGATGGCCGCCGTACTGATCTGCCAGGCCCTGTCGGTCGGACCGCCCGGCGCCTACATGCCAGTGCTGGCGTGCGCGGCGGCGGTCGGGATCGCGGCCGAGCACCTGAGTCCCTGGCGGCTGGGTGCGCTGGTACTGGCCGGCGGCGCGTTCGCCTGGGTGGTGCACATGGCCGGCGTACTGGTCCGCCCCCGCGGGCCCGAGCGCGCTGCGGTGGCCGGTGCCGCCGAAGCGGTGGCCACCTACATCGAAACGTCTTCGCCCGATGCGCGGCACCGCGCCGCTCAACTCTTGCACGAAGCGTGGATCACGCTCGTCACGTTCCAGCCGGTGCACCCCAAGCCTGACGACACCCTGTATCGACTGCGGATGACGAACCGCCGACTACATGTACTGTTCGCCGAGGCCATGGCTGCCGCCGATCACGGCCGGCCGCTGTCCGTCGACAGCGCCGCACTGGCCCGGCAACTGGGCACGGTGCCCGACGACATCGGCGGCAGTTTCGCGGGCCTGATCCCGCTCGGGCGGCCGTCCGTCGCGACGCTGCTGCGCCGGGCGATGACGCCGGGGGCTCCCCCGCTGACCGCGGCCCTGCGCACCGCGGTCGCCGTCGCGATCGCCGGAACCGTCACCGTCGGCCTGAACATGGACCACGCGTACTGGGCGATGGCGGCGGCAGTGCTGATGCTGCACCAGGGCTTCGACTGGCGGCGCACGGTGCAACGCGGCCTCGAACGCACCCTGGGCACGTGGCTCGGCCTGGTGCTGGCCGGGGGCATCTTGATCGCGGCACCGGGTGGACCGTGGCTGGCCCTGATCGTCGGTACGTTGCAGTTCGTCATCGAGATGTTCGTGGTGCGTAACTACACCGTCGCGGTCATCTTCATCACGCCCGCGGCCTTGACCATCGCGTCGGGCGGACACCACATCGCCGACGTGCCCGCCATGCTGCTCGCCCGCGGTATCGACACCGTGATCGGTTGCGCGGTGGCACTTCTGGTGTTGTGGGTGACGCGGCGCGGCCATCCCGCGGCGCGCCCCGCCGAGTCGATCGCGGCCACGCTGGATGCGGTCGCGGTCGTGGTCGGACATCTGGCCGCAGGTCAGGTGACCACCGATCAGGCCCGCAACGACCGTCGCGATCTGCAGGTACGGGCGATGGCCATGCTTCCGGTGTACGACACCGCCATCGGCGGATCGAGCCGCAGTCGGGTTGCGGCAGAACGACTTTGGCCGATCATCGTCGCAACCGAGCAACTGGCCTACCGCACACTCGCCACTGCATGGGCCACGGAGCAGTCCGAAGCACCGTTCACCCCCGCCGACGCCCAGCGACTGACCGCGACGCTCGGCGATCTGGCCGACGCGGTGCGCACCGGACGGCCGGCAGCCGAGATCACCGAGCCACCGGCGTTCGGCGCCAACGAGTTACACGCGATCCGGGCGTCCCTGACGTAGGGATTTGTGCACGTTTTTCCGCGGTCGGCGCGGAAAAACGTGCACAAATCCCTAGCTCTCGATGGCGCGCTGCACCAGACCCAGCGCCCAGCCGACGATTGACAGCAGGATCGCCGCCCAGATCGCCGTGAACCAGAACTGGTCGATCCCCAGGCCCCAGTGGGTGGTGTTCTCGGTGATCCACGAGGTGATCCACAGCATCCAGGCGTTGATGACGATGTGGATGAGGCCGAGCGTGAGGATGTAGAGCGGGATCGCGAACAGCTGCACGATCGGCTTGATGATGGCGTTGACCAACCCGAAGACGAACGCCACCACCAGGATGATGCCGACTCGCCCGAGTTGAGTGGCGCCCACCGGGAAGACGAAATAGATCCCCGACACCATGCGCGTGACCAACCACAACGCCAGGCCGGTCAACCCAGCACGAACCAGCAGCGATTTCATGCTGTCGATTCTGCCCGCAGCAGGTAGGTGTCCATGATCCAGCCGTGCCGCGCCCGGGCGTCGGCCCGCTCCCGCGCGATGCGTTCCCCGACCTCGCCGACGGTCCCGGCGATCAGCATCTCGTCCGGGGTGCCGAGGTAGGCGCCCCACCAAATCCGCGTCTGCGGTGGGCATTCCAGGAACGAGCACTCGCCGTCGAGCATCACCACCGCGGCCCCCGCCAGCCCGTGCTCACGCAGCTGACGCCCCGTCGTGATGAGCACCGGCTCGCCAATGTCGTTGAGCGGGATGCGATGTCGAGCGGTGAGCGCCTGGATGGCGGTGATGCCGGGGATGACGTCGAACTCGAACTCGACGTGTTCGGCGACGCGGTCCAGGATGCGCAGCGTGCTGTCGTAGAGCGACGGGTCGCCCCACGCCAAAAAGGCGCCCACGCCATCCGGCCGCAGTTCGGTCTCGATGGCCTGCGCCCACAGCCGGGCCCGCGCGGCATGCCATTCGGCGACGGCCTCGTGGTACTCGCGATCTTTGGCCCGCTTGGGATCGGGCAGTGCCACGAACCGGTAGCCGGGGTCTTCGATGAAGCGCTCGCAGATCAGCCGGCGCAGCGCGACGAGATCGTCCTTGGTGTCGCCTTTGTCCATCGCGAAGAACACCTGCGTGTCGTTGAGCGCCGCGATGGCTTGGGCGGTGACGTACTCCGGGTCGCCGGCGCCGATACCGATGACGTGGATTGTGCGCATCCGCGAAGGCTAGCGGCCTGAGGCGGCCGCAGTTTTATCCAGTACCGCAGGTATTGACTACCTCTGGTATCGGACGTAGCTTCGGATTACGGACACTTTCGAAGGGATGTCAACGATGACAGCTTCGGTCAAAGGCCAGACGACGCGCGCGGAATTCGCCGAACGCCTGCTCAAAGGCTCGGTACGCAAGTCTTACGCGCCGATCGTCGACATCGACTGGGACGCGCCGATCGACCCGGACAAGTACTTCCTGCCGCCGAAAGTGGTGTCGCTGTACGGCACCCCGCTCTGGGAGTCGATGAGCCGGGCCGAGCAGATCGAGCTGTCACGCCAGGAACTGGTGAACACCCTGTCGGCGGGCATCTGGTTCGAGAACATCCTCAACCAGGCCCTGCTGCGCAAGGCGATGCATCAGGACCCGACGGCGAGTGCCACCCACTACGAGCTGACCGAACTCGGCGACGAGACCCGCCACATGGTGATGTTCGGCAAGGCCATCGAGAAGGTGGGCGCCGACCCGGTACGCCCCAAGTGGTACCAGCGCACCATCATCAACATGCTGCCGTTCGCGTTCCAGGGCTCGGTGCTGTGGGTGGCGGCGCTGATCGGCGAGGAGATTTTCGATTCACTGCAGCGGCAGATGATGGACGATCCCGAGCTGCAGCCGATGGTGCAGCGGCTCATGCGAATTCACGTCACCGAGGAGGCCCGGCACATCCAGTTCGCCCGCGACGGCCTGCGCAAGCGGGCGCCGGAGATGTCGTGGGCCAAGCGCTTCTGGATCGGTAACCTCAACGGCGTGGGCGGCCTGTTCTTCCGGTTCCTGTTCACCAACAAGGTGCAGTACCGCCGCGTCGGATTGGACGCGCGCGCCGCGCGCCGGATGGCGCGGACCTCGCCGCACCGGATCGAGACGCAGATCGCCGGGTTCGCGCCGCTCGCGTCGTTCCTGGAGGAGGTTGGACTCCTCGGCCCCATCGCGCGGCGGTTGTGGCGGCGGAGCGGATTCCTGCCGGGCGGTCCCGTGGCGCCTGCCGCGCGGGCGGAAATTGCGGAGGCCGAAGACCTGTACGACGGACCCGCCACGATCGACGGCCGCGACGTCCGGGTCCGGCTGGCCGGGCACCTCGATCCGATCGACGGCCAGTACCACTGGCGGGGAACGGTTTTCGAGACGCTCGACGAGCTGCCGCGCACTGCCGTCACCGTGACCGTGGGTGAACGTACCGCGACGGCGCGCGTCACCGAGCGCAGCCAGCAGGGCGGCTACGCCATCAGCGGCACGGGGTTGCCGCCCTTCCCGCTGAACTGACGACCACTGAATGGGCCGTACCCGGCCCATGAAACTAGAACACGTTCTAGTATCGCTTCATGAGGTTCACCTACGCCGAAGCGATGACCGACCCGTCCTACTACATCCCGCTGGCCAAGGCGGCGGACGAGGCCGGCTACCACGCGATGACCATCCCGGACAGCATCGCGTACCCCTTCGAGTCCGACTCGACCTACCCGTACACCGCCGACGGCAGCCGCGAGTTCCTCGACGGCAAGTCGTTCATCGAGTCGTTCGCCCTGATCGGCGCCCTCTCCGCGGTCACGACCAAGCTGCACTTCAACATCTTCGTGCTGAAGCTGCCCATCCGGCCGCCGGCGCTGGTGGCCAAGCAGGCCGGCTCGCTGGCCGCGATGTTCGACAACCGCCTGGGCCTGGGCGTGGGCACCAGCCCGTGGCCGGAGGACTACGAGGTCATGGGTGTGCCGTTCGCCCGCCGCGGCAAGCGCATGGACGAGTGCATCGACGTCATCCGCGGCCTGACGCAGGGCGACTACTTCGAGTACCACGGCGAGTTCTACGACATCCCCAAGACCAAGATGACGCCGGCGCCGACCAAGCCGGTGCCGATCCTGGTCGGTGGCCACGCCGACGCCGCACTCAAGCGCGCCGCCCGCAACGACGGCTGGATGCACGGCGGCGGCGATCCCGCCGAGCTCGACCCGCTGCTCAAGAAGCTCGCGCAGTACCGCGAATCCGAAGAGCGCATCGGGCTGTGCGACGAGTTCCAGATCCACGTCATCTCGATCGACGGCTTCACCGTCGACGGCGTGAAGCGCCTCGAGGACAAGGGCGTCACCGACGTCATCGTCGGCTTCCGCGTGCCCTACATCATGGGCGAGGACACCCAGCCGCTCGACGAGAAGATCAAGCACCTGGAGATGTTCGCCGAGAACGTCATCGCCAAGGTCTGAGCGCGACTACTCGTCGATGACGTGGACCGCGGCCTCCTCGGCGGAGGCCGCGCTCCCGTCGATGCCGACGTCCCCCGCGAGCAGCTCGCCGTCCTGCTCGCCGGCCACGAGCCGGCCGGACCGCTGGTCACCGACCTCGTCTTCGCCCCACTGCTCGTCGGGATCGTCACCCTCGTCAAGTTGCAGCGCCGGGTCCGGCTCTTCCTCGGCGAGCAGTTCGTCGAGGGTCTCGTCATCCCGGGGCTCGCGCCACTTGTCCGGCGGCGAGTAGCCCTCGTCCAGCAGGTCATCGACACCGCGGTCGATCAGCATGTCCTCCTGGGTCAGCTGATCCTCATCGTCGACGCTGTACTCATCCGAGGCACTCATGTAATCACCTTGCCACGGATCGCCAAGTCTGGCGAGCAGTCCCCCAGCGGGAGGTGCCCCCAGTTCGCGAGCGGGAAGTGCCCCGGCTCGCTGGCTGGATCACAGCGTGCGGCTGATGATCTCCTTCATGATTTCGCTTGTGCCGCCGTAGATCTTGTTGACGCGTGCCGCGGCATACGCCCGGCCGATCGGATACTCCATCATGTAGCCGTACCCGCCGAAGAACTGCACACAGCGGTCGACGACGGCCACGGCCCGGTCGGCGGCGATCAGCTTGCCCATGGACGCGATCGCCGGATCGTTGTCGCCGTCGATCAGCGACTGCACGCAGTAGTCCACCGTGGTCTTGATCGACAGCACCTCGGCCTTGAGCTCGGCGAGCTGGAATCGGTTGTGCTGGAAGTTGATCAGCGGTTTGCCGAAGGCCTCGCGCTGCTTGGTGTACTTGATGGCCTCCAGCACCGCGGCCTCGGCCATGCCGGCGCAGATCGATCCGATGACGAGCCGCTCGCGGGCCAGCTGCGACATCAGCTGGTAGAAGCCCAGGCCTTCCTGCTCACCGAGCAGGTTGGTGACCGGCACGCGCATGTCGGTGAAGAACAGCTCGCGGGTGTCCTGGCCGTGCTGACCGACCTTCTCCAGCACCCGGCCGCGCTCGAAGCCCGGCAGGTCGTTGACCTCGGCGACGATCAGCGACACCCCGGCCGCACCCTGCGTGGGATCGGTCTTGGCGACGATCACCACCATGTCACACAGAGATCCGTTGGAGATGAAGGTCTTTGAGCCGTTGATGACGTAGTGGTCGCCATCGCGGATGGCGGTGGTGCGGACGGCCTGCAGGTCCGAACCGGTGCCCGGCTCGGTCATCGCGATGGCCAGCACCGTCTCGCCACTGATGATCTTCGGCATCCAGCGGGCCTTCTGCTCCGCGTTGCCGTAGGTGTCGATGTAGTGCGCCACGATCGGCGAGTGCACCGACCAGCCGGAGGCCGAATCATGGGCCAGCGCAAACTCTTCGGCCACCACGGCCGAGAACCCGAAGTCACCGCCCGCGCCGCCGTACTCCTCTGGCAGGTCCAGGCCGAGCAGGCCGGCGTCGCCGAGCTTGTTCCAGAACTCGCGGTCGACCTGGCGGTTCTTGGCCCACCGCTCCTGGTTGGGCGTGGCCTCCTTGGCCAGGAACGCCGCCGCGTGCTGACGCAGCTCGCGGTGCTGGTCGGTCTCCCAGCTGGCCCGGTACTTCGGGAAGAGCTCTGACATTGGTCCACCTCGCTAAATTCTGCGCGCTATACAACTGTATAGGCCCCTGTTCATGTGTACAGTACATTGATCCGGTTGCCGATGGGAGGTCTGATGGTTGATCCGAGGGCAACTGTCGACGACCTGACAGCCAAAGCGCGCATCCGAAACACCGCGCTGGACCTGTACGCCAAACACGGCGAAGACCGAATCTCGTTGCGCGCCATTGCCGCCGAAGCCGGCGTCGCGGTCGGCCTGGTGCAGCACCACTTCAAGACCAAGGCCGGCCTGCGGAACGCGGTGGACCAGCTGGTGGTCGACTACTTCGCGGGCGCCCTGGCCGAGGTGCCCGAAGACGCCTCCACCGCCGTGCGCGACGCCGCCGTCCGCGACATGCTGCGGGCCAATCCGGCGGTGGTCGACTACGTGCGCCGGGCCCTGCTGCAACCGAACGTCGCCGACAGCCACCTGGTCGACGTCATCGTCGACCTCACGCAACGCGAGGTCCGCGCGGCCCGCAAGACCGGTCGCGCCTCGACCACGCGCCGCGAGAACACCCAGGTCGTCGCCGTGCTCGCCCGGCAGATGGGCGAACTACTGTTGGCGCCCATGGTCGACGCGGTGTGGGCACGGGTGGCGCCGGATACGAAACCGCCGCGACTCCGGGTGACGGTCGACGAGGCCGGGCAATGACCGTCACCGTCGATGAGTTCGAGGTCGCCGACCCCGCCGACGCGTGGACCGCGGCCGGCTTCACCGTCGACCCGGACGGCGTATGCCGGGTCGGCGGCGTCCGTATCCGGTTGGTCGGACGTGAACGCGGCACGGGCATCGTCGGATGGGCACTGCGCGGCGTGCCGTCCGACCAGCCGCTCGACGGCATCCCCACCACCAGCTCGGACACGCCGCCGCCGATACCCGCCGAGCACCCCAACGGCGCCGTATCGGTCGACCACGTCGTGCTGCTGTCACCCGATCTGAAACGGACCGTCGCGGCGCTGGCGGCCGTCGACGTCCATCCGCGCCGCGAACGGGACGGCGAACTGGGCGGCCGGCCGATGCGGCAGATCTTCTTCCGGCTGGGCGAGGTGATCCTCGAGGTCGTCGGGTCGCCCGGCGCCACGGGCGACGGCCCGTCTACGTTGTGGGGTCTGACCTACGTCGTCGACGACATCGACGCCACCGCCGCCTCCTTCGGTGACCGCACCGCGCCCGTCAAACCGGCGGTACAACCCGGACGCCGGATCACCACGCTGCGGCATCACGAATTCGGGATGTCGGTCCGCACGGCGATGATCTCGGCACCTATTCTCAGCCGATGAGCGACTCCGCTACCGATGACGTCGTGGTGATCCACACCGACGGCGGCTGCCGCCCCAACCCCGGCCCCGGCGGCTGGGGTGCGGTGCTGCGCATGCGCCATCACGTGCGCGAAATGTTCGGCGGTGAGGCCGGTGAAACCAGCAACAACCGCATGGAGCTGATGGCGCCGATCATGGCGCTCGAGGCGTTGACGCGGCCCGTCGTGGTGCACCTGCACACCGACAGCACCTACGTCCGCAACGGCATCACCAAGTGGGTGTACGGCTGGGAGCGCAACGGCTGGATGACGGCGTCGAAGCAGCCCGTGAAGAACGTCGATCTGTGGCAGCGGCTGCAGGCGGCCTGCGCCCGGCACCAGGTCGAGTGGTTCTGGGTGAAGGGGCACTCCGGCATCACCGACAACGAGTTGGCCGATCAGCTGGCGACGCGCGGGCTGGAAGAGGCCGTCGCCGCCGCACTCTGCCTGCCGTGATTTGTGCACGAAAATCCGCGCCTGCCGCGGAAAATCGTGCACAAATCACTCCCAGGTGACCTCCCCCGGCGTCTTGTCGGGGCGTAGGCCACGCCAACTGGGCTGACGCAGCCGATTGTCCGAGGTGCGCTCGCTGTAGCGCACCTCGCCCACGAGCTCGGGCCGCACGTAGGTCACGCCTTTGGCATCCACGGTGGAAAGCGGTGCGGTAAAAGGTGATTCGCGGGTCTCGAGCGGCTTGAGCATCGCCTTCAGATCAGCCAGCATCTTGTCGGTGAACCCGGTACCGACGCGGCCGACGAACTGCAGGCCGTCGTTTTCGGGAACTCCGATCAGCAGCGCCCCGATACCGCTGGTGCGGCCGCCCTCCCCGGCCCGCCAGCCGCCGATCACCACTTCCTGTGTGCGCCAGAACTTGTCCTTCACCCAGGCCTCCGACCGCCCCGGCCGGTAGCCCGAATCCCATTTCTTCGCCACCACCCCTTCGTAGCCGCGCTCATCGGCGAACTTCAGGGGGTCATCCGCCGGCAGCAGTGGCGGTACCGTCAGCGCGCCGTCAGAGGCCAGGGTTTCCAACAACTTTCGCCGGTCCCGGTACTTCGCGCGGGTCAGGTCGCGTCCGTCGAGGGACAGGATGTCGAAACACCAGAATTCGATGTGGCTGCCGGAACCGCGGTTCTGCATGGCCTGGAAGCTCGGCACACCGTCCTGCAACGCCACCACCTCGCCGTCGAGGATCACGTGGTGGTCGGCGAGATCGGCTGCCAACGACTGCAGTTGCGGGAATTCTCCCGTGACGTCACGGCCGCTGCGAGCGGTCAGCCGAATTCGGCCGTGGTCGGCGTCGACCAGGAGCCGGTAGCCGTCCCACTTTCCTTCGAAGGCCCAGTGGTCCGGAGACAGCCGGCCCACCGAGCCGTGCGTGGCCAGCATGGGTTGCAGCCGTTGCTCTTTCATCCGGCGCACCAGCCAGTTCTTACCTTCGGTCTGGATCAGCACGTAGCGCCCGGAGACCCGGCTGCCGTGGAGGTTGACGATGACCTCGCCGTTTTCGCCTGGGTCCCGGAACTTTTCGGTGTCGTAGGTGCCCGAATCCCAGATCGTGACGTGCCCGCCGCCGTATTCGCCCTTGGGGATGTCGCCTTCGAAGGTGGCGTACTCCAGCGGGTGGTCTTCGGTGTGCACCGCCAGGTGGTTGACGGTCGAGGTGTCCGGAAGGTTCTTCGGGACAGCCCAACTGACCAGCACGCCGTCGCGTTCGAGCCGGAAGTCGTAGTGCAGCCGGCGGGCGTGGTGTTCTTGGATGACGAAGCGGTTGTTGAGACCCGATGCGGGCGGGGCCGCGGGCACCGGCTCCGGCGTGCGACCGGGGTCCCGCATGCTGCGGTAGGTGGTGAGCCGGTCGGCCACCGGCGCGTCGCCGTCCATGTCCGCGAGCAGATCGCCGTCGCCGGCCAGGCGGGCCAGCACCTCGTCGAACCGCAGCTGGCGTAACTCGGGATCGTCGAGTTCCTCCCAGGTGCGCGGCGCGGCCACCGTCGGCTCGTCGCGGCCGCGCAACGAGTACGGGGCCACCGTCGTCTTGGCCGCGGAGTTCTGGCTCCAGTCCAGGAACACCTTGCCGGCCCGCAGACTGCGGGTCATGGTCGCGGTGACCAGCCCACCCATCGACGATTCGAGTTGCTGGGCAACACGTTTGGCGACAGCCGACGCACCGCGGGAGCTGACGGGCGAGGCCAGCGGCACATACAGGTGTAAACCCTTACTGCCGCTGGTCACCGGATGGGCCTCCAGATCCATGCCGGCGACGAGTTCGCGGACGGCACGCGCCACCTCGCACAACTGCGCCATCGTGACACCCTCGCCCGGATCCAGGTCGAACACGATGCGTGTCGCGGGCCCGGGCGCCGGGGCCTCGCCCGGCCCGCCGCCCCCACCGACAAAGCGCCATTGCGGCACATGCACTTCCAACGACGCCTGTTGGGCGATCCAGGCCAGCCCCTCGGGCGTGTCGATGATCGGATAGACGGTGGTTCCGCTGCGATGCGTGATGGCGCCGCGCTCCAGCCACTCCGGCGCCGACGACGCCAGCTGCTTCTCGAAGAACGGCTGCTGCGCAACACCATTGGGCCACCGTTTACGGGTGACGGGACGGCCCGCGATGTGCGGCAACATCGCGCCGGCGACGGCGAGGTAATAGTCGAAAACGTCGGCCTTGGTGGTGCCGGTCGCCGGATAGAGCACCTTGTCGGGGTTGGTCAGCCGCACCCGTCCGAATTGCTCCACACCTCAAGTATCCAAGCCACGGCGCGATCATGGGCCATACTGGGGTATGCGGTCCATCTGGAAGGGGTCAGTCGCCTTCGGTCTGGTCAATGTGCCGGTGAAGGTGTACAGCGCCACTGAGGATCACGACATCAAGTTTCATCAGGTGCACGCCAAGGACAACGGCCGCATCCGATACAAGCGGGTGTGCGAGGTCTGCGGCGAGGTCGTCGAGTTTCGGGATATCGCCAAGTCTTTCGAATCGGAGGACGGCCAGACCGTCATCATCACCGACGAGGACATCGCCACGCTGCCGGAAGAGCGCAGCCGCGAGATCGAGGTCGTCGAGTTCGTCCCGGCCGAGCAGATCGATCCGCTCATGTACGACCGCAGTTATTTCCTCGAGCCGGACTCGAAGTCCTCGAAGTCGTACGTGCTGCTGGCCCAGACGTTGGCGCAGACCGACCGCGTGGCCATCGTGCATTTCTCGCTGCGTAACAAGACGCGGCTGGCGGCGTTGCGCGTCAAGGATTTCGGCAAGCGCAACGTGATGATCGTGCACACGCTGCTGTGGCCCGACGAGATTCGCGATCCGGATTTCCCGGTGCTGGACAAGGAAGTCGAGATCAAGAAGGCCGAGCTGACGATGGCCGGCCAGGTGGTGGACTCGATGACCGAGGACTTCCAGCCCGAGCAGTTCCACGACACCTACCGCGAGCAGATGGAAGAGCTCATCGAAGCCAAGATCGCGGGCGGCGAGGCGTTCACCACCGAGGAAGCGGCGACCGAGCTGGACGCGACCGAGGACGTCTCCGATCTGCTGGCCAAGCTGGAGGCCAGCGTGAAGTCGCGGAAGTCCACCGCCAAGGCCGGCTCGAAGTCCGGCGCCAAGTCCAGCGCGAAGTCGCGGTCCTGAGCGGTCGGCGGTCTCTCACCGGGGCCGCCCGCGCGTCCTACGACGAACGTGTCGCTTTTGTCTGGTTTCGCCCGCCGATCCGGTCCAAACCCGCACGCTCGCCATAGCACCCCACGTGTACGTATCAGCCGGAGCGGTCAACGCATTCGCAGCAATTGAAACGTGTTCTAGAAATTCGTTCCCGCGGCGTCCCAAACTTGCTAGCGTGCCTAACAACGACCACGACGACGCGAGTGAGGCACACGTGATTCTGGACAGATTCCGGCTCGACGACCAGGTAGCGGTGGTGACCGGCGCGGGCCGCGGCCTCGGCGCGGCCATTGCCGTCGCATTCGCCGAAGCCGGTGCTGACGTGCTGATTGCCGCGCGGACCGAGTCTCAGTTGCACGAGGTCGCCGCGCAGGTCGAGGCCGCCGGCCGCAAGGCGCACGTCATCGCCGCCGACCTCGCCCACCCGGACGAGACCGCCAAGCTCGCCGCCGCGGCGGTCGAGGCGTTCGGCCGACTAGATGTCGTCGTCAACAACGTCGGCGGCACCATGCCCGGGCCGCTGATGTACACCTCGCCGCAGGATCTCAAAGACGCCTTCACCTTCAACGTCGCCACCGCGCACGCGCTGACACAGGCGGCGGTCCCGCTGATGCTGGAGCACGCCGGCGGCGGCAGCGTCATCAACATCACCTCGGCCGTCGGCCGGCTGGCGGGCCGCGGATTCGCCGCGTACGGCACCGCCAAGGCGGCACTCGCGCACTACACCAAGCTCGCCGCCATGGACCTGTGCCCGAAGATCCGGGTCAACGGCATCGCGCCCGGCTCGATCCTGACCTCCGCGCTGGACATCGTCGCCTCCAACGAGGCGTTGCGCGACCCCATGGAGAAGGCCACCCCGATGCGCCGCCTCGGCGACCCGGAGGACATCGCGGCCGCCGCGCTGTACCTGGCCTCCCCGGCCGGCGCCTATGTCACCGGCAAGGTGCTGGAGGTCGACGGCGGCCTCACGTTTCCCAACCTTGATCTCCCCATCCCGGACCTGTGAGGAACGTCTGCATGCCCATCAAAGTCGCCGCAGTCGGCACTGGCAACGTCGGCCGCCATGCCCTGACTCAGCTAATCAATGACCCCGCCTACGAACTGACCGGCGTCTGGGTGTCCTCTGCCGCCAAGGCCGGCAAAGACGCCGGAGAGCTTGCCGGACTTGATATTTCGACCGGCGTCACGGCCACCGACGACCTCGACGCCATCTTGGCGAGCAAGCCCGACTGCGTCGTCTACACGGCGATGGCAGACAACCGGCTGCCCGAGGCGCTGGAGGACTACCGCCGCATCCTGGCCGCCGGGATCAACGTCGTCGCCAGTGCGGCGGTGTTCCTGCAGTATCCGTGGCAGGTGCTGCCCGCCGAACTGATCGCGCCGCTCGAAGACGCCGCGCAACAAGGCGGTTCGTCGCTGTTTGTGAACGGCATCGACCCGGGCTTCGCCAATGACCTTCTCCCCCTTGCCCTCATGGGCACCTGTCAGAGCGTCGAGCAGGTCCGGTGCATGGAGATCGTCGACTACGCCACCTACGACAGCGCGACGGTGATGTTCGACGTGATGGGCTTCGGGAAGCCCATCGATGAGTTACCGATGCTGCTGCAGCCCGGCGTGCTGAGCCTGGCGTGGGGTTCGGTCGTGCGGCAGTTGGCCGCGGGTCTCGGCATCGAACTCGACGAGGTGACCGAGACGCACACCCGGGTGCCCGCGCCCGAGGACTTCGACATCGCGTCGGGCCACATCCCGGCGGGCACGACGGCAGCCATGCGGTTCGAGGTGCGTGGCATGAAGGACGGCCACCCGGCCGTCGTGCTCGAGCACATCACCCGCCTCCGTGACGATCTCTGCCCCGACTGGCCCCAGCCCGCGCAGGAGGGCGGCTCGTACCGCGTCGAGGTGACCGGCGAGCCGTCGTACGCCCTGGACCTGTGCCTGAGCAGCGGCAAGGGCGACCACAATCACGCCGGACTCGTTGCCACCGCTGCCCGCGTCGTGAACGCGATCCCGGCGGTCGTGGCCGCCGAGCCGGGCCTCCGCACGACGTTGGATCTGCCGCTCATCACCGGGAAAGGGCTGTACCGGCGCGTCTGACGCCGTCGAAAATAGAGTCATTCGTCGCTAGCGGGCGACCCACCTCTCGAAGCCAGAATCAGGGCGAACTTACGCGAAAGTCAGTTCGCCGAATGTCCGATTCTGAGCCTTTGAAAGGGCCCGCCATGCACACCGCCGCTCGACCGTTCGCTTCCGTCGGCGTGTCCCTGGCCGGGGCCGCGGCTATCGCCGTCGCCCCGGTCATGGCGCCGACCGTCAGTACCCAGATTCACCACATGGAAGCTCAGATCGAGCGCACCGCGGTACGTCTGACCGCCACCATCAACCCCTTCGAGGCGTACGCGCAGGCGTTCAACAACACCGTCGCCAGTCTGCAGACCATCGTGAGCACGGCACAGACCAACGGGCCGACGCCGATCCTGACCGCGGCCCTCAACAACCAACTCGCCGCGCTGCAGGACCTGCTGAAGCTGGTGTCGTCGCCGGGTTCGGTCAAGGTCGACCCGACTCCGCAGCCGGCGGTGCCGTTCGCACCGGCGCCGCCGCTGTTGAACGCGCTGGGCAGCACCCTCGGCCAGATCGGGACCAACCTGACGACCGCCGTGCCACCGCTGTTGGCGGCCGCCGTCAACGATCTGACGAAGGGCAACGTCGAGGATGCGACGAATCAGCTGCTCCTGGTCGGGCTGAACGCGCTGATCCCGCTGACCAATCTGCTGGCGCCGGCGCTCAACTCCATCGCCTACCCGCTGCAGGGCCTCGTCAGCGCGATCGACAAGCTCGGCCCGCTGGGCGTCATCGCCGCCAACCCACTGCAGAACGCGGTCAACGTCCTCAACACCCTGAACCAGGGCTTCGGCGGGCTGCAACCGTCGAACGCCCTCGTCATCGTCGGCGGCCTCCTCGGCCCGCTGATCCAGGCGCCTGCTGCGCTGGGCGCCGCCGTGCAGGACGTCATCGACGCCACGCGCACCGGCGATCTCGGCAAGGTCGCCACCTCGCTCATCTCGATTCCCGCCACCGTCCTCAACGGTGTCCTCAACGGCGGCTACGGCCCGGACCTGTCGACCGTGATCGATACCGGGCTCCCCGGCGTGCCGCTGTACGCGGGCGGGCTGCTGACCTCGTTCGGCATCAACATCGGTGACGGACCACTGGGCTTCACCGTCAATCTGCCCGGTCCAGTGGCCGCGCTGCAGCTGCTGCAGAAGCTGGTTGCGGGTGCGCTCAAGCCGCCGCCGATCACGACGACCAAGACGGCGGCGGCCAACGCCGTTCCGGCCACCGATGCGACGACGATCGCCCTGCCGGCAGCGACCACCGTGAAGGCGCTGCCCGCCAAGGCAGCAACGGAGACCGCACAGCCGGCTGACCGGCCCACGACGAAGACCGACACCACGAAGACGGATACCCCGAAGACGGATCCGACCAGCTCGGCGGACACCGCCACGAAACCGGCTGTGACAAAACCGGATTCGTCGACGGGTACCGGCGCGGATGGCGGCAAGGACACCGCGACCGACACCAGCGGCGCGGCCAAGCCCGCGGACACCAGCGGCGGCACGTCCGGCAACAGCGGAACCGCAGCCACCGGCACCGGCAGCGGCAAGACGCCCACCACGGGACAAGGCAAGGGCGCTGACCACGCCGCAGGTGGGGACTCCTCGTCCGGCGCCGACGGCGGCGACACCAAGGCCGGCACCAAGGGCAGCACCCCGGGCGGAACGAAGACCGAAACCAAGCCGGCCAAGACCGGAACCAAGAAGCCCGCCAAGGCATCCCACGATGCCGGGCACACCAAGGAGAGCACGGGCACGCACGCCAAGTAGCAGTCGAATGTTGGCTTGTGGTCGAGGATCTCGACGATCGTCGACCACAAGCCGACACTCCCGACGAGCTAGCCTGGCGCCGCCTGGATCAGCATGTCGGCCAGGGCCGCGGTGGCCGGCGTCAAGCGGTCCCTGGGCTGCGAGGCCAGATAGACCTGCCACCTGACAGATTGCCGCAATTCGATGGCGCGCAGATCGTCGAACTGTGCGCATTCCGACGCGGGCATGAAGGTGGTCCCGAGCCCCTGGCGAACCAGTTCACCGATGACGGAGAAGCCGGCAGGAATCACATGGACGGGACGCGATTGGACGCCTGCGGCCAGAAAAGCGTTGTCCAGCAAGGACCGGAAGCCCCAGTCGGGTGGGAACCCGATCAGGTCCTCCCCCGCCAGTTCGAGCAGACCGGCCACGTTCTGGGCTGCCATCGGGTGATCGTCGCGGCACACGAACACCATCGGTTCCTCGAACATCAGCCGCATCTCGAGCTGTGGCGGGAATCTGTTGGGCACCGAGACCAGCGCCAGGTCCAACGAGCCGTCGACGAGTGCCGAGAGGTATGCCGAGGCGCCAGATTGATTGAGTTGCAATCGAAGTCGTACAAAGGGGTGCTCTCGATGGAACTCTCCGAGCACCTGGGCGACATTCATCGGCCCGTAGGAGATCAATGACCCGAATTCGACGCTGCCCATCAGCCGGCCGCGACTGGACGCGACCGATTCGGCGGCTGAGCCCGCGACGCGCAACAGTTCGTGCGCCTGGGCGAGAAATCGTTCGCCGGCGACCGTGAGTTCGATCTGCTGACGGGAGCGATCGAACAACTGCACACCGAGCTCACGTTCCAGCTTCGCGATCGATGTCGAGACGGCGGACTGCACGACGTGGACGCGGCGGGCCGCGCGGGTGAAGCTGCGCTCGACGGCGACCGCCACGAAATGCTCCACCTGCCGTAACTCCACGCGCCAGATTATCTACGGCGTAGATGGAACTTATCAATATCTGTCGTTAGACGTGCTGACCGATCGGATGTCTCATGGTGCGTGTGAATACCGCGTCGACGCAGCTGATCGGCCGCGACGCGGAACTCACGGTCCTGCGGAACGCCATCGCCACACCACCGCACGGGCAGGTGATCGTCATCTCCGGGGCCTTGGGCTCGGGCAAGACGTCCCTGCTCACGATCGCCCAGCAACAAGCAGCCGCGTCGGGTCATCGCGTCCTCGGGATCGCCGGATTACCCGGAGAGACCGGCACTCCGCTGGGCGGCCTGCACCGGCTACTGCGGGCGTTGAACGGCGCCGAGGCCAACCCCTACGGGCGTGCCGACATCATCGAGACCCTTTTCAGCACACCACTGTTCGGCGATCAGATCCACACCGCGCGACTGGCCACGGCGCTGCTCGAACTCTTGGACGCGGTGCCGCGGCGACAGCCGGTCCTGGTCACTGTCGACGACGCGCATTGGCTCGATGACCAATCCCGCAGCGTCCTCTTGTTCGCCGCCCGACGCAGTGCCGGCCGCCCGGTCACCGTGGCGCTGACCCTGCCCGACACCGTCGCGGCAACGGGTCTGGCAGGCCGATCCGCCGTCGAAATCCCGCTCAAACCAATGAATCTCGATCAGTCGCTCAGGCTGTTGGAGGCGCAACCCACACCGCCGAGCGGAGTCCTGCGCGAGCAGATCGTGAAGCAATCCGCGGGTAATGCCGCGGCGATCATCCACTTTTCCAGTGCGACCGCCGGCCCGGCGGCCATGGCCGGCCAGGCCCCGGACCCCCTGCCCCTGCCGATCAACGTGCAAGCCATCTACGCGCAGCATCTGGCGCATCTGCCCGCGGCCACGCGTGCGGCGCTCGTCGTCGTCGCCGCGGCGTCCGCCGCAGATCTGCGCGTGCTGCCCCCGGGCGCGCTGGCCGACCCGGCTGCCCTGGCGCCGGCGGAGACCGCGGGCATCATGCGGATCGAGGCGGCGCGCATCAGCCCCGTCAACCCGCTCATCCGCTCCGCGGCCTACTACGGCGCGCCGCTGACCGCCCGGCAGGACGCACACCAACTCCTGGCCGATGCGCTGAATGCGTTGCCGCAGCGCAAGACTTGGCACCAGGCCCATGCCGCGTCCGCCACCTCGCGCAGTCCGCATGACCGGATTCGCGCACTGACCGCCCACGGGATGGCGATGATGTGGAACGACGGGCGGGCCGCGGCCGCGTCGCTGCTGGCCGCGGCGGACGACGCGCTCCAGCTGGAACCCGCACTGACCTGGGAGCCGCTGCGTGTGGCGGCCGCCGCGGCCTTCCTGTCCGGTGATCCGGCCGCCTATCAGGACACAGCGAAAACGCTTCAGCGACTTGATGACTCGATACCGGCGGCCACAAGGAGCTCATCGACGTCACGGCTGTGGGTCCGGGCGGTGACCGACGCTCCGCGCGCACGCGCCGAGTTGGCGTCTTTCAGCACCCGGCCGATCGACGGATTCGGAGTGCTGGATTTGAGCCTGATCGGGCTCGCCGCCGGGGTCACCGACGAGTCAGAGCTCGGCATCCGGACGCTACGTGCCGCCCAATCCCTGATGACGCAACATGATTCGACGACGGGGCATGCCCTCACGACGGCGATGCTGGCGTGGTCGTGCGTCGACACCGGGCGCTGGGACGAGGCGCTTCGCATCACGGGCCACTTGCGCACGCTCGGGGCCGTCAGTGATCAGCCGTTGGTCACCGCCACCGGGGACCTGATCAGAGCAACGGTCACCGCGCGGCGCGGCGACACCACGTCCGCGCGAGATCAGCTGACCGCTGCCCTCGATGTGCTGGATTTCCACGACAACCGCCTGCACTCTGCGCGGGCACACCACGTCCTCGGGTTGATCAATCTCGTCGACGGCAACGATCTCGGGGCCTACGGCCATCTGGCCGAGCTGTTCACCGACTCCGGTGCACCGCTGCACCCGCACGTCTCCTTCCCCGCCCTCGTCGACTACGCCGAGGCGGCCGTGCGGACGGGCATGGCCGAGGACGCGCGACGCCGATTCACCGCAGCACTGGACCACCTCCCACAGCCGCACTCCACGCGCGTCGACCAGGTGGTGAACCATGCCTCGGCCCTGCTCGGCATCGGGAACCCCGGCGACATCCTGGCCCGGACCCTGGCCGACACCGCGGGTGAACGGTGGCCGTTCGAACGCGCGCGGGTGCAACTCAGCTACTCGGGGTGGCTTCGGCGCAGCCGACGACGCAAGGAAGCGCGCCGGCACATCTCCGCCGCACTGGCGACCTTCGAAACGCTCGGTGCCAGACCGTGGCTGGACATCTGCGCCCGGGAGCTGCGGGCGTCCGGCGTCCCGACGACAACACCGGCGCTGCCGGCCACCGGGCGGTTGAGTCCCCAGGAGCATCAGGTCGTCTATCTGGCCGGCCGCGGTTTGACCAACCCGCAGATCGCGGCGCGACTCCAACTCTCGACGCGCACGGTTTCCGGATACCTCTACCGGTCATTTCCGAAGCTGGGCGTCACCAGCCGGCATCAGATCCGCGACATCCCGCCGCCGCCTGACGGGCACTCGAGCGCGGGCTGACCAGGTTTCCACAATCACCAGATTTCGGCTAACCTAACTTTTCTATTCGCAAACCCGGATAGAGAGTGAGTGCATGCTGACCGAGACCCGCGCACCGTCGCGCTCGTCGCGCCCGACCTGGTCCCTGTTGGGTCCCGCGTTCGTCGCTGCCATCGCCTATGTGGATCCGGGCAACGTCGCGGCCAACATCAGCGCCGGCGCGAAGTTCGGCTTCCTGCTGGTGTGGGTGATCCTGTTGGCCAACGTCATGGCCGGCCTGGTGCAGTACCTGTCGGCCAAGCTCGGCCTGACGACCGGCCGTTCCCTGCCGGAGCTGGTCGCCGAGAACTGCCGCACCCCAACCCGGCTGGCGTTCTGGATACAGGCCGAAATGGTGGCCGTGGCAACCGATCTCGCCGAAGTGGTGGGCGGCGCCATCGCGCTGCAGCTGTTGTTCGGGCTGCCCATGCTGGTGGGCGGCGTGATCACCGGCGTGGTCTCCATGTGCCTGCTGTCGGTACAGAACCGGGGCAGCCAGCGCGCATTCGAACGGATCATCGCGGGACTGCTGATGATCATCACCATCGGCTTCCTCACCAGCCTGATCGTCGACCCGCCCGCGCCCGGCGCCGTGCTCGGCGGCGTGGTGCCGCACTTCGCCGGACCCGAGAGCCTCCTGCTGGCCACCGCGATCCTGGGTGCGACGGTCATGCCGCACGTCGTCTACCTGCACTCCGGCCTGGCCCGTGACCGGCACGGGAAGCCCGAGTCCGGCGCCCCGCTGCGCCGCATGCTGCGCGTCACGCGCTTCGACGTCGGCCTGGCGATGGTGGTCGCGGGCGCGGTGAACCTGTCGATGTTGCTGGTCGCGGCAACGCACCTGCAGGGGGTGGCAGGCACCGACACCATCGCCGGCGCGCACGCCGCCGTCGGCCATGCCCTGGGCCCGGCGGTCGCGCTGTGCTTCGCGGTCGGCCTGCTGGCTTCGGGCCTGGCGTCGTCGTCGGTCGGCGCGTACGCCGGCGCGATGATCATGCAGGGCCTGCTGAACCGGTCGTACCCGCTGTTGCTGCGGCGCGCCGTCACGGTCATTCCGGCGTTGGTTGTGTTGGCCATCGGATTCGACCCGACACGCGCGCTGGTCATCTCCCAGGTGGTGCTGTCGTTCGGCATCCCGTTCGCGCTCATCCCGTTGGTCCGCCTCACCAGCAACCGTGCCGTGATGGGCGAGAACATCAACCACCGCATTGTCACGACACTGGGATGGGCTGTGGCCGTGCTGATTTCGGTGCTGAACGTGGTGCTGATCTACCTGACCGTCAGGGGCTGATCGCCGCCGCGATCTCGCCGCCGCGGACGGCGACGTTCGACAGCAGCGTCGCACCGAGCCCGTGGCTGTGCTCGACGGTCGCGCCGTTGAGGTAGATGTCACCGGGCGCGCCCGGCCGGGCCACCAACTTGTAGTCACGGGTGGCCAGTGGGCGGCCCTGTTCATCGAACTCGTAGCAGGACGCCAGCTCGCCCAGGAACGCCGGCACATCCATCGGCGCATAACCGGTCGCGTAGACCACGGCATCGCAGCGCACGGTCTCGGTCGTGTTGTCGATGAGGTTGCGCACGCCGAGCCGGACCTCCGCGTCGTCTTCGTCGGCACCGGTGACGCGGCAGGCGCGGTGCAGGAACAGCCGGCGGGCCCCGCTCACGCGTTCGTCGTACTCGCGCTCGTACAGGTCAGCAATGAGGTCGACGTCGACCGCGGAGTAGTTGGCCGACCGGTGGTAGTCGAGCAGCCGCTGACGCTCCGCGCTGTCCGCGCCGTAGAACTCGTCGACCGCGGCGGGATCGAAGATGCGGTTCACGAAGGCGCTGTCGTCGGCGAGGCTGTACCCGTACCGGCCGAACACCGCGTGCACCTCGGCGCGCGGGTAGGTGCGATGGAGGTAGGAAACCACCTCGGCGGCACTCTGCCCCGCGCCCACCACGGCGAACCGGCCGCGTTCCACCGGACCGAGGGCAGCCACAGCACTGAGCAACTGGTGGCTGTGCCATTGCCGCAGACTCGGGTGCGTGCTCGGCGGCAACACCGGATGCAGGCCCGTACCCAGCACCAGGACGCGCGTCGAGATGGTCTCGCCGGGTTCCAGCCGCACCCCGAAACCGTCCTCGTTTCCCGTCACCCCGACCACGCGGTGGCCGTAGCGCACGTCGGCGGCGAACTGATCGGCGGCCCACTGCAGGTAGTCATGGAACTCGTGCCGGCTGGGAAACACGTCATGGCGGCCGATGAAGTCGACGAGCCGGCCCCGGGCACTCAGGTAGTTCACGAACGTGAACGCGCTCTGCGGATTGCGCAGCGTCGCCAGGTCTTTGAGAAAGGGGATCTGCATCCGGGTGCCGGGTAACAACATGTCGCGGTGCCAGCCGAACCGCGGCTGGGCGTCGACGAAGCGGCCGCGCACGCCGCGCTCGGCCAGGGCCACCGCCAGCGCCAGGTTCGACGGCCCGAACCCGACCCCCAGCATGTCGGCGGGCTCAGGTCTGGACATGGTTGCGGGTGAGCCGAGCAAGGTAGAGCTGATGCACCATGTCCCGATTGATCAGCACCACGAAGTCGGCCATGTCGAATTCCAGGTCGTACGACGGTTCCCCACAGATCACACCGCCGATCCGCAGGCTGCCGGCCACCATCGGCGGAATCCGCACCCGACCGGGATCGGGCAGCTCGGCGAGGGGTATTCCGTTGACCTGCACCGGGTTTCGTGGTGTCACGCGAAACTCCGGCGGCGCCGGATGCTGCCGGTACGCCCGGTCGAGAACGCCGCGCACCAGCGCACCACGCGAACCGCCGTCCGCCATGCGCACCGAGAGGCTGCCGATCGCCCACTGGTAGCCGGTGAGTTCCTGGTAGCGCAGGATGCCGGCCCACAGCATCGCCATGACCGCGCCACTGCGATGGTCGGGATGCACGCTGGCCCGGCCCAACTCGACCAGCGACGGCCGCAACGCGTCGATGCCGGCACCGAGCTCGAAGTTGGTGTCGGTGAAGATGCCGCCGGCCGCCCGCGCGCCGTCCGGGGGCACTAGCCGATAGCAGCCGACGATCGCCCCGGTCTGTTCGTCCCGGGCCAGCAGGTGATCGCTGTAGGCGTCGAAGCGGTCGATGTCGATCATCTCGCCGGTGCGCGGTCCGCGAATCGCTTGTGGCAGTGCGGCCCCCAGCTCTTCGGCGAACGTCTGGTACCGCAGGCGCTGCGCCGCTTCGATCTCATCGGGGTCGTCGGAGATGACGATGCTGTAGCGGCCGGAATCGGTCGCTGGGATGAGAACAGCAGCGCCGAACATAAGATTCGAAACTATCCGCATTGCGGCGCGGCCGTAGCAACTTCGGCTAATCCACAGACTCTGCACGGATTGTTTGCCGGGTGCCAGTCCGGATGAGCAGCGCCACGAACAGCGTGGCCGTGGTGGCGGCGAGCGCGGCAGCGGTCAACGCGGACTGCAGGCCGGCGGCACTGGCTTCCCGTGCGAGCGTCGCGAGCGCGGGGCGCAGCCTGTCGGGCACGGCCTCGAGCGCCCGCAACCCGGCGCCGGCCGCCAACCCGTCACTGAGCTGCCGGCGCGCTTCGGCGCCGAGTCCCGGTACTGCGGAAAGCCGAGACGTGGCAAGGTCGCCCGCGTGTCGGCTGAACAAGGCTCCGAGCCCGGCCACGCCGGCCAGAATCCCGACCTGCCGCGCCGTGCTGACCGTCCCCGTCGCCATCCCGGCGTCGGCGACCGGCACGAAGCGCAGCGCCGCGTCCGACGTCAACGCGGACAGCCCGCCGAGTCCCAGCCCGGCCACGACCGACCCCGAGACGAAGTGCGTCCACGTCGTGTTCGCGTTTACTGCGGTCATCATCCACATACCCGCGGCAATCAATGCGACGCCGGCCGGGATGGTGGCGGCCACCGGTATCCGCCGCGCCGCGACCATCGCCATCGGGGCACCCAGGACGATGGCCAGCGTCAGCGGCAGCGAGCGCAACCCGGCCCCAAAGGGACTGAACCCCAACGTGTTCATGAAGTACAGCGCCAGGTAGTTCGTCGACGCGATCAGCGTCCCGGTCGCGGCGAACGCGGCCAGGGAGACACCCGCGAAACCGGGACCGGCGAGCAGCCGCACGTCGAGCATCGGCTCGGCCAGGCGGGACTCGCGCAGCCCGAAGGCGGCCAGCGCGACGACACAGAAAGCACTCAGTCCCAACATGATCGGGCTGCCCCAGCCGAAGTGGTTGCCCTCGATCAGCACGTACACGCCCGCGAACAGCGCCGCTGTCAGCACCACCGTGCCCCAGATGTCGACCGGACGGGACCGCGGGACGACGCTTTCGGGGACAGCGAAGATGACGATGTACAGCGCGACCACGCCGACCGGCAGGTTGATCAGAAAGATCGACGGCCACCCGTACGCGGTGACGAGCGCACCGCCCAGCAGCGGCCCGACGGCACCGCCCGCCCCCATCGCCGCTCCGTACGCCGCGATGGCGCCCGCCCGCTGCCGCGCATCGGGGAACGCGGCCGCGAGCATCGGCAACGACACCCCGAGCAGCACCGCGCCGGCCGCGCCCTGCACTGCCCGCAGCCCGTTGAGCGCATCGATGTTGCGGGCGAGCGCGCACCCGGCCGACGCGAACATGAACACCACGAGGCCACCGAGGTACAACCGCCGCCGTCCCAGCCGGTCCCCCACCGTCGCCGCCGTGAGCAGCAATCCGGCCATCGGCAGGGCGTACGCGTCGACGACCCACTGCAATCCGGACAGCGGCGCGTGCAGGGCAGCCTGCATGTCGGCCAATGCCGCGGCGACGATCGTCATGTCGAGCAGCAGCATGAACACCACCACGCAGACCGCGGTCAGTGTCAGTCTGGGGCGCACACCTGCAGTTTGCACCGGCGTGCACGCCCCGCGCGTCCGTAAGGTCGAACCCATGACGAGAGATTTCCGTTTCGGCGTCGGCCTGCGGCACACCGACAGCCGGTCAGCGGTCCAGGAGGCGGCGCGCCGCGGTGAGGGCCTCGGCTACGACGTCCTCCTGGTGCCCGACCATCTGGGCGCTCCGGCGCCGTTTCCGGTGCTGGCGACCGCCGCCGCGGCGAGCAGCACGCTGCACCTGGGCACCTTCGTGTTCAACGCGTGCTTCTACAAGCCCGCGCTGCTGGCCCGCGACATCGCGGCCATGCGCGACCTGACCGAGGGACGTTTCGAGACGGGCCTCGGTGCCGGGTACGTCAAGGAAGAGTTCGATGCCGCCGAACTGCCGTTCCCCAGTGCCGGGAAACGGGTGGAGTACACCGCGCACGTCACCTCGTATCTGCGCACCCACCTGCCCGAGGTGCCGGTGATGATCGCCGGTGCCGGCGACAAGCTGCTGACGGTCGCCGCCCAGCAGGCACAGATAATCGGGCTGACCGGCGGCGGCCCGCCATCCGCCGACCACGACCCGCTCGCTGAGCGAATCTCGTTCGTGCGCAACGCCGCCGGCGACCGGTTCGATGAGCTGGAGCTGAACCTGGCCATCACCGCGGTGCCGACCGACGGGTCCGGGATACCGAACCTGTCCATGACCCGGCGCTTCCAGCCCGACCTCAGCGACGCCGAGTTGTTGACGACACCGGGCGCCCTCAGCGGCAGCACCACCGACATGGCCGACCGGATCCGCGACCTGCGGGATCGCTACGGGGTGAGCTACTTCATTGTCCAGCAACAGCATTCGGAGGCCTTCGCGAAGGTCATCGCAGAACTGCGCTGACGGCGCGCGCAGGGCTCGGCTGCGCCATGGGCTCGTAGACGGCGAACTGCAGCACGGTGTTGAGGATCAGCTGCGCGAGGCCGTCCCACGGCGTGGCCTGCACGGGCCGAGTGGACGCGAACGGCAACGCCACCGCGGTGGCCGGTCCGGCTTTGGTGTCGATCGTGATGGTCTGCCCTGGCGCGCCATAGATTCCGGTCTGGGTACCGGCGAACATGTCGTTGATCCAGCCGATGGCGAGCGTCTTCTCGGCCTCGATATTCGGTGACCGCGAGAAGCCGGCCACGACGTACTCGGCGAATTGCAGCACGGGGTTCGCGCCCTGCAGCGCATCGATGTGCCGGCCCCCGACCAGCATGACCCCGTTGAACTGCCCGGGCCGAGCCGCTTCGAGCTCCCGCCCGACCAGACCGTCGATGTTCCATACATACGGCTCGGACGAAATGTCGTAAATCGGGCGGTAATTGGCGCCGCTCAGCTTCTGCAGCGCGGCGGGCACCACACCGTTCAGATCGACCGAATCCATCAACACCACCCCCTCCAGATTCGCGACCGCACCGTTGTCCACCATGCGGCCGGCGGCCGAACTCACCAGCGCGCCGCCGAGCGAATGGCCGACCAGGATGAACTTCGTGGGTAGCGTCACCTCGTGTCCGGCTGCGGCGCCGGCACTTTCGGTCAGTGACGCGCGATCACCGGCGAACAGGTCGGCCACCGCCTGCTGGTCTGCCGAACCGCCGAGCCACCGCGCCTTGGAATCAAACGCGTTGGAGGACAACGTCGGAGCCACCACGATGCTGTTGGTGCCCTGCGCCAGTGCGGCCAGCGTGTAGCTGTACATCGGGGCGACGGCCATGAAGCCGTGCTGGAAATAGATCACCCGGGTCGCCGAATCCGCGTGCTCCGGGAAATACCAGTTCGCCTGGACCTTCTGCCCGGTGCCCGGCATGGCCAGGCTGGACACCTTGACCGTGACTGTGCTGCCCCGCGGCAGCACCGGCGGGCCGGCGAACGCGAGCATGGCGCTGCCGATCACGTTGAACACGAACGACCCGATGACGTTGATCAGGCTGGGCCGTGCGGTTTTCACCGCCGCGGTCGGGGTGTCGGTGGTCGTGGCACCGGTGGTCACGGCGCTCGTGGTCGTGGCGCTGGTGGTCGTGGCTGCGGCTGCCGCCGTCTTGACCACGGCACTCGGCTGCGATGCCGTCGCTGAAACCGGTTGCGCAGCGGAGACGGCTGGAACCTGAGACCGCTTGGCCGGCAACGCGTTCGGAAGCTTCACCGCCGGCAGTGTCGGCTTGGGTCGAGCCGCCTGCGCCCGGACCGCTTTCTCCGGCGCGGTGGGTCGCGTCACCGAGGCCTTGTCGGGCGCGCCCTTGTCGGGTTTGGTGGCGTCTTTGGCCTTCTTGGTCCGCGAGGAATGGTCGGCGGACTTGCGCGCATGCGGATCAGTCGCGGGCTTCGACTTCCCGGCCGGCGCCGCCCCAGCCTGTGACGCCGTCCCTGCCGGTGACGTCGTCGGCTGCGAAGCGGTGGGGTGCGACGCGTCCCCCACGCTGTGCGCGGCACCGGATGCATCGTCGGCCCACACCGGCGCCATCGGCAGCCACAGCGCCAGACACCCCGCGGCCAGCATCACCCAAACCGCTCTCGACCACCCCGTCATCAACCGCACGCTAGCCCGCAGCGCGGCGCGTGGGAGGAAAATGAACAAATTGGTTCAGATGTTGCATTAGCGCACGGGGCGCCCCACTTGCCTGCGGCATACTGGTGATCCCCATCGCTCCCAATCCCCGACAGGACAGTCGAGTGTCAGCACCGCAGCGCAGGCCCCGCGGGCGTCCGGTCGGTGGCGGCAACAACACCGAGCAGGCCCGGCAGGTACTGCTCGACGCCGCGGAGCAGTTCTTCATCGACGGTGGCAGCGGGACCTTCACCATGGAGGTCATCGCCGCCGAAGCCGGCTACTCGCGCAGCGCGATCTACCGGCAGTTCGCCACCCGGAAAGAACTGATCGCAGCGTTGGTGCAACGCACCACCCAACGGCACATGCTGACGATGCTGCAGCAGGTGGCCGCCGACGCCACGCCGGTCGATCTGCTGATCGACAGCCTCGTCATCGTCGCGACGCAGCTGGTGCACGATCCACTGCTGCAAACCATCGCCGACCAGACGCCCGACGGCGCCGTCGCCATGCTCATCGCCAACGACGGCTCGCTGACCAGGACGGTCCAGTCGATGGTCGAAGGCATGCTCGCCAACAGCACGACGGGCCAGTTCCGGCCCGGCCTGCATCCGCATGACCTTGCGCAGTTCCTCATCTCGACGGCACTGAGCCTGCTGCTGGACGTGGTGCCCGGCAGCAGCGATCCGACGGTGGCGCGGAACTACCTCCGGACCTTCGTGTTGCCGGCAATTGTCGACAGTCCCCCACCGGCGACGCGCGTGTTTCCGGAGTAGCCGACACGGGTAGCCCACCCAGGTGCTCAAGGAACTGCAAGGCCGCCGGATCGCCATCCTGGCCGCCGACGGGGTCGAGAGAGTCGAGCTCGAGGAACCGCGCGCCGCGGTGGAGGAGGCCGGCGGCGCCGTCGAGGTGTTGTCGATCAAGGCCGGTGAAATCCAGGCCCGCAATCACGACCTCGAACCGGCGGGCAGCATCGCGGTGGACCGCACCGTCGGTGAGGTGCGCGTCGACGCATTCGACGCGCTGATCCTGCCGGGCGGCACGGTGAACCCCGACAAGTTGCGGGTCGACGACACCGCGGTGGCGTTCGTCGGCGACTTCGTGCGCTCCGGCAAGCCCGTCGCCGCCATCTGTCACGGCCCGTGGACCCTCGTCGAGGCCGATGTCGTGCGCGACCGCAAGGTGACCAGCTACCCGAGTGTGCGCACCGATCTGCGTAACGCCGGGGCCACCGTCGTCGATGAAGCAGTGTGTATCGACGGCAATCTCATCACCAGCCGTTCGCCCTCCGATCTACCGGCGTTCTGCGAGGCCATCACCGAGGCATTGGCGAGCAGTCCGGCCCAGACCTGAGGTCAGCCGGCTCATGACAGCCATGACCACACAGAACCCCGCTGAGGTGCCGGACGCAGCTCCCGGTATCCGCCAGCGCAACTTCGTCTTCCTGGCCGTCGTCCTCGGGATGCTGCTGGCCGCGCTCGACCAGACCATCGTGGCGACAGCCCTGCCGACCGTCGTCGCCGACCTCGGCGGCGCCGGCCATCAGTCCTGGGTCGTCACCAGTTACCTGCTCGCCTCGACGATCGTGACCGCGGTGGTCGGCAAGCTCGGTGACATCTTCGGCCGCAAGAAGGTGTTCCAGGTCGCGATCCTGCTGTTCCTGGCCGGCTCGGTCCTGTGTGGGCTCTCGGGATCGATGGGGATGCTCGTCGCGTCGCGGGCACTGCAGGGCCTGGGTGGTGGCGCCATCACCGTGACGGCCGTCGCGGTGATCGGTGAGGTCATCCCGCTGCGCGAAAGAGGCAAGTACCAAGGCGCTTTGGGCGCGGTGTTCGGTGTCACGACCGTCGTCGGCCCGTTGCTCGGCGGGCTGTTCACCGACCATCTGGGGTGGCGGTGGGCGTTCTGGATCAACGTGCCGGTGGCGGTGGTGGTCATCGGGATCGCGGCAGTTGCCATACCCGAACTGGCGCGCGCCGGGCGACCCGTCGTCGACTACGCGGGCATCGTGCTGGTCGGCCTCGGCGCTGCCGGCCTGACGCTGGCGACCAGCTGGGGCGGCACCACGTATGCCTGGGGCTCGGCGACGATCATCGGATTGTTCGTCGCCTCGGCCGTGGCCATCGCAGGCTTCGTCATGGTGGAACGCCGTGCGCCCGAACCGATTCTGCCGATCCGTCTGTTCGCGAACCCGGTCTTCACGGTGTGCTGTGTGCTGTCGTTCGTCGTCGGGTTTGCGATGCTGGGTGCGCTGACGTTCCTGCCGACCTACATGCAGTTCGTCGACGGTGTTTCGGCAACCGCGTCCGGGCTGCGGACCTTGCCCATGGTGGCCGGTCTGCTCGTCACCTCGCTGGGCAGCGGCGCGATCGTGGGCCGCACAGGGCAATACCGGATCTTCCCGATCGCCGGTACGGCCATCATGGCGCTGGGGTTCGTGCTGCTGTCACGGATGGACGCCGACACCTCGACGCTGACCCAGTCACTGTTCCTGCTGATCCTCGGCACCGGTATCGGGCTCAGCATGCAGGTGCTGATTCTCGTGGTGCAGAACACCGTCGACTTCGCCGACCTGGGTGTCGCCACCTCCGGTGTGACGTTCTTCCGCACCATCGGAAGTTCCTTTGGTGCCGCGATTTTCGGCTCGATGTTTGCGAACTTCCTCGGCGACAGGGTCCCGTCGGCCATGCGATCGAGCGGCGCGCCACCCGACGCGGCGACGTCCCCGAAAGTGCTGCACAGCCTTCCGCACGACACCGCCGCCCCGATCATCAACGCCTACGCCGATTCCCTGAGCCAGGTGTTCCTGTTGGCGGCGCCCGTCGCGATCGTCGGCTTCGTCCTGGCGCTGTTCCTCAAACAGGTGCCGCTGCGTGACGCTGCCGCCAGTGGCAGCACCGACATGGGCGAGGGCTTCGGCATGCCGACCACCGAGTCGCCGGAGAAACTCATCGAAGTCGCCGTCGGCCGGTTGTTGCAGCGCAGCAACGGCATCGATCTCGAAGCCGTGGCCCGCACCACGAACAGCCGCCTGGGGACGGCGCAACTGTGGGCACTGATGCTGATCTACCGCTATGCCTCAGTGACCGGGGCCGCGGATCTGCTCGACATCGCAGACGATCGACGGGTGCCACGTCAGGTCCTCGAACCGACCTTCGATCGCCTGGTGGCCACCGGATTCGCGACGCACTCCGGAACCGAATACTCGCTGACGCCGGCCGGTTCCGCCGAGGTGGGTGCGGCCCGCAACGTGATCACGAGTTGGATCACCGAAACCCTCACGCAGTCAGACGAATTCCAGGGCGTGCCCGAGCGCATCCATGTCCAGAGCGCGCTCGAGCGCATCGCCCGTGGTCTGCTGACCGAACGGGAGTCGGCCCGGCCGGAGCGGCGGCCGACGAAACTCGGTCCGCCCCAACAGTTTATCGCCGAGCAACCCACGACCCGCATGCGCGCGGCGCGGCCCGACGAACCCCCGACCCGGCCGTTCCGCCCCCACGCGACGCTGCCGCGCGGCTGACCGGACCGGCGTCGTCCCCACACATGGTGGCCGGGACGGTCCTGTTTGCAGCTGAACCGTCCCGGCGGTGCCAGTACGGAGCGACCGGGCGCCCGGATCTGTGGACCGGAGAGAGCGACGGCGATGTCTGAGCCACTCCGGCGGGGCGTCGCGATCGGATCCAACTGACGGTGGCTGAATACCCGCTCGGCCGCTTTGAAACACGCACTGTGGATGAGAGACAGCAAAAGCCGATGGGTTCAGATTCGCCACCGCGGGTATATGACGACCGACGCCTGGCGGATGCCGTCCAGCCGTAACGGCCGATCTGCGTTCCAGTCGGCAACGAAACACCGAGGAGGACATGTCATGACGCTTTCAACTCGACTCGCGGGCCTGATCCCGGTACTGGCCGCCGTACCGGTGTGTCTGAGCCTGGTCACCCCCGCGACGGCCGTCGCAGAAACCGACTGCAGCCCGGAATCTGTTGCGAACACCGTCAGTTCGGCCACCGGCGCGGCGAGCAACTACCTGACAGCGCATCCGGATGCCAATCAGGTTGTGGTGGCGTCGTATTCGCAGCCGCGGCCGGTGGCGTCGGCCAATCTCCGGGCCTACTTCACGGCCCACCCCCAGCAGTACCAGGACCTGCGCGGAATTCTGGCGCCGATCGGTGACACTCAGCAGCGGTGCAACGTGACGGTGCTGTCACCCGAAATGGCCTCCGCCTACGCCGAATTCATGGCCGGCTAAGCATGGCGGTGACCGGACCTCCCGAAGGTTGCCACCTGACCTCGTTGTGGTTGGCCGACCGTGAGATGTCGCCGTCCTCGTCGCCGGCGCCGGAGTCGACCGACATGGCGTCTCCCGCCGACGTGGTCGTGATCGGCGCCGGCATCACCGGGCTGACCACTGCCGTGCTCCTGGCCCGGGCGGGTAAGAACGTCACGGTTGTCGAGGCACGGCATGTGGGTGCCGGCACGACCGGCAACACCACCGGCAAATTGAGCGTCTTGCAGGGCAGCAAGCTGGCGCGCATCGCCGCCAAGCACAACGCGGATGTGCTGCGCGACTATGTCCGCGGCAACGCCGAGGGGCGTGACTGGCTGGTGCGGCATTGCGAGAACCACGCGATCCCGTGGCAGGCCGAAGCCGACCACGCCTACGCCCAGACGTTCTCCGGCGTCGCCACCGCGCGCGACACGTTCAGCGCCTGCCAGGAAGCGGGATTGACGCAAGCGCAGTGGGTCGACTCCGCCGATGTGCCGTTCCCCTTCCATGGCGGCGTGCGGCTACCCGCACAGGCGCAGCTCGACCCGATGCCCCTGCTGAACAGTCTGGCGGTGGAACTCGAGAGCCACGGCGGCACGCTGCTACAGGGTGTCCGCGCGCTGTCGGTGGCCGACGACGGCTTGGTGCGCGTGGCATTGCAGGCCACACATCCGACGGTCGACACCGCCGGTTCCGACATGTCGGTCACGGCGCACCGGTGCATCCTGGCGACCGGAACGCCGATCCTGGACCGCGGCGGCTTCTTCGCGCGGCTGACGGCGAAACGCTCCTACTGCTTGGCATTCGACATCACGCGCGAGGCGACGGGCGGCATGTTCATCTCGGTCGATTCGCCCACCCGGTCGGTGCGTTACGCGCCATCCGCGAGCGGTGAGAAGCTCATCGTCGGTGGCGCCGGCCATCCGGTGCGCCGCGCCCACGCGCCCGCCCACGACGTGGCCGAGCTCGCCAAGTGGGCGGAACTGCACTACCCGGGTGCCCACCCGACGCACTTCTGGTCGGCCCAGGACTATTCGCCCATCGACGAGTTGCCGTACGTCGGACCACTACTCCCGGGCTACGAAAAGATCCGGGTGGCAACGGGTTTCGACAAGTGGGGGCTGACCAACGGCGTCGCGGCGGCGCTGGTCCTGGCCGCGCAGATGCTCGGCGGCCACATCGAGTGGGCTCGCGCGTTCGACAGTTGGAGTCCGCACGAGCTGCGCGGGATGACCGCCGCCCTGCGCGCGAATCTCGAGGTCGGACTCAATCTGGCCAAAGGCTGGATCACGCCGATCGCCACGTCGCCGGATGGCCTCTGCGAAGGCGGCGGGGTGGTCAGCGGGCTCCCGTGGCAGCTACGCGCCGACAGCCTGGTCGACGGGAAACAACACACCGTGTCGGCGATCTGTCCGCACCTGGGCGGCGTGGTGCGGTGGAACGACGCCGACCGGGCCTGGGAGTGTCCGCTGCACGGCTCGCGGTTCGCACCGGACGGGCGGCTCCTGGAGGGGCCCGCCACCCGAGGTCTCGCGGCGAAAACCCGGGCACGACAACCGAGCTGATCAGCCGCCCGTCACTTGGAGCGGTTGCGCCGATCGGCGGCGCTGCGCAGCGCGCTGTTGGCGTCCTCCAATTCGAGGATCCTGCTGATTCCCGCGATGTTGACGCCCGAGGCGACCAGGTCGACGATCCGTCCGATCCGGGCCACGTCGTCGGCGCTGTAGCGGCGGGTGCCGCCGTCGGTGCGCGCCGGAGTGAGGAGCCCGTGACGCTCCCACAGCCGCAGTGATTGCGTTGGCGCACCGGACAGTTCCGCCGCGACCGTGATCCCGTACACCGCATGATCGGATGCCGGGCCCGCGGCCGCGGGTCCTGCGCTCGGCGGCACCGGCCGGCGATCTGCATCGTTCATGAGATTCCCTGTTCCACCACTTGCATTGAATCATGTACCAGTGCTATATAGAAATCTATGTCAGTTGCCATAGATAAGCTACCCTGAATCGCACAAGTGGTAAAGGAAAGGACAGTGAGGTGACTGCCGGAGGGCCCGGCCTTCCCGGTTGAGCTGACGAGCATGAGCTTGTGTGCCAGATCTGGGCTGGATTTGGCACACAAACTCAGCTTCGGCGCCCGAATCGGTGATCACCTCAGGGACGCTTGGAGCAGAAGAGATGTCAGCAGAGAAGCAGGAAATGCACCTCGCGTACATCGAGCGCATCAGCGCGGCTCATCAGGCGCTGCGTGCGGCCCAGAGTGAACTGCGCGATGCTGTCCAAGCGGCACATGCCGCCGGCCACACCTGGGACGTCATCGCGACGGCGCTGAGCGACACCACACATCCCGCGACCGACGGGTTCGAGGAGATCCCCAGTATCGATGCTGTCGTTCAGACAGTTCTCGGCATAGACCGGAAGGCCGGACCACCTGACCACCAGGACTCCGTTGCCGGTCTGCAGTGACAGCGCTCAACCCGCGTGGTGGTGCGCGGTTTCAGCGCCCTGTGAACGTCAGCCGCTGTGCAGCACCGGCACGATGTTGAGATGACCTGATACCCGGGCCCATGGCCCGCTGCTCACGCTCGAAGTTCTCGAGGTCATATCGTCCGAGTCGGCGCCCAGGACCTTGATGGCGCAGCGAGCCGGAATGGGGTCACCCGCGGAAAATTGCTGCCCCTTTGTTCCTCAGGGACAACGATTCGGGCCAGATCGCCAAAAGATTGTCTCGGCGGTACCTGGGTCGCCGCATGCCCGCGCCGTACCGTTCTGGTATCGGCTTCCCCGTTGAGAAAACACCAAATATCAACGGAACAAACATATTTCACCAACCCAGGAGCACAGCCATGTTCGAGCCCGCTTTCATCTTCGACGCCATCGTCCTCTTCGCCATCGGCCTGTGGCCGCTGCTGCTGGTCGTCGGCGCCGCCGGCATCCGCTGGTTCAACGCCCGCCGCACCGCGGCCGCGGCCGCTGTCCACTCGGTGGCATTGCCGCACGTCGCCGCGCCCGCACGTGCGCGCACCCTGGCCTACGCCACCGGCCAGTAACAAATTGACGATTCAGTCAGTCGCGGGTCGCGCCCGCATTCCCAGATAGCGCGCCGCTGGGACGCGGGAGCCGGCAGGCGTCGCAGGACTCCGCCAATCGCATCGCCCCGCCCACCCCACGGCAGCACCGGGCGCACCGCCTCGGCCAACCACCGCGCCGAGAACGCGGCCTCGCGCGAGTTTGCCAGGCCCATGGCCACGCCCACCTCACCCCGACAGCGATGAGTGGTGCCCCGACCCTCCCGGCGGGTACGTGCGCACCAACCCGAGGTTCAATTCCAGCGCCCGCGAGCTGCACCTGCACGTCAACTCGGTGAAGTACTGCAGCCAACTCGCCATCGCGCGGCTCGGCAGACCGATCGAAGAAGACCACATAGACGTGGAAGTCACACTGCTGCTTTGCCGGCTAAGTCCCCTGGGGTGGTGGGAATTCGGGGACGGGGCTGAGGTGGGCGGAGATGTTCAGGCCGTGTCGGTGCCG